>CAYRTF010000027.1:0-13219 GCA_964427165.1 uncultured Actinomycetota bacterium
GTATCAAGATATGTTCTGGCCTCAAGTTTCTTAACTATCACTTCGGGATAACCACCATCTCTACGGTATTTGTCTAAATGACTCAGGAGCCTGCCCTGGACTTCCGGAATATTGATCTCTTCTTTTTTTATTTCCCATCCTTTAGCATTTAAGAATTCTCTAAAACTGAAAGGAAGTATTTCTATTGGAATATGTCTTCCGGTTAAAGCTGTTGCAAGGTCCTTGCTCAGGAGCTTTGCATTGGAGCCTGTCAGTATTAAATTGTATCCTCTCCTTTTAAGTTTATTTACAAAGATCTCCCAATTTTTTAAATTTTGTATTTCATCAAAAAATAAATACTTGCTTTCGGGGTATACCTCAAATACTGCTTTTATAATTTCATCATAATTTTTTACCTTCAGTAGATTTTCATCATCAAAATTTAAATAAGCAAAGTCTCTATCTCTTAAAAGCAAAAAGGCTGCAACAGATTTCCCTGCTCTTCTTGGACCTGTAATGATTTTTATCAGATCGCTGTCGGTAAATTTCTTAGCAAAGTCAAGGTTCTCCCGAAAAATATATTTTTTCGAAATTAGATTCTCTTTTTCTAATTTATGCTGATAAACTATGTTTTTTATCATAATATAAATATTAAATGAATAGAAAAGTCAATTTTTGTTCAGTACAGTAATTCTACTGAATAATCTGATATTAGTCAAACACTTTGAATTGATGATATTGTTAAGGCTTTATGCTATCGAATTACTAAATAGCTTAAGCAGACAGCGTCGAACGGCAAAGTTTAGAATTAGTGATACACAGGGTCACTTGGCTCTGTATATAGGTCCACCTGTGGTCCTGTGCCTTGCGATAAGCATATTAATTCATAATCATTGATAAAAGTTATATAATAAGCAACAATATATCTTTTAATAATCTAATATATATTCACTTCAGTTTTGTAGGTATTATGAAAAAGAGCAAGTTTTCTATTATATTTCTAATAATAACCATTATTTCCCTTTTTACTATTTCTGCTGTATCCAATCAGTGCGCAGCTGCCCCGGAGGATGTTTCCGGAGGGGAAGTTGAAAAAGTAAAGGAAATTGAAGAAGTGGATAGGGAAACAGGCGATATAACTATTTCGAAGCAGCTTGTTCAACCCGGAGATCTTATTTATCAGGGAGCATTCAGATTACCGGAAGGATCAAATGGGACCAGCTGGGAATGGGGAGGAACTGCCATGACCTACTATCCCGGAGGAGATCCCGGAGGTCCGGAGGATGGCTATCCTGGTTCTATCTTTGCTACAGGACATGAATGGGAGCAACAAATATCGGAAATAAGCATACCTGTACCTGTAATATCTGAGACTAAAGATGTGGATGACCTGAACACAGCTATCACTTTACAGGATTTTCACGATATAAGGGGAGATCTATTTGGATATCTTGAGCTCCCCAGAGTTGGCCTGGAATACCTACCGGGACAAGGCGGCCAGAAAACTGATAAATTATATTACTGCTGGGGCCAGCACATGCAAGAAGGTGATGACGGCCCGTCTCATGGCTGGCTTGAACTGGATCTGTCGAATCCGCAAAGAGAAGGACCCTGGAAGATCGAAGGTCAGATCAAATACACGACCACTGATTATATTTTTGCCATAGATGAAGATTGGGCCTCAATGAATACTCCGGGAAATCTTCTGGCAACAGGCAGGTTTAGAGATGGAGGACAGGGAACACAGGGACCTTCTCTTATTGCTTATGGTCCCTGGAATGAAGGCGATCCTCCATTGCCGGAAACTTCTTTATCAAATATACCTCTGCTTTTTTATTCTTCAGTTTATGATGATATGGAAGCCCTCAATTCCATGGAAAACTATCATCACTCGGATGAATGGTCCGGAGGCGCCTGGCTTGATTATGGTGATAGTTCTGCGGTGATATTTGTTGGAATCAAGGGTCTGGGCAATTGTTGGTATGGATTTTATGATGGAACAGTCTGGCCCGAGGAACCACCATATCCTGAAGAGGGACCGGGCGAGAGAGGCTGGTGGCCAGATGATTTCGTAGCTCAGATGATTTTTTATAATACAGAAGATCTTGCACAAGTAGCCAGGGGGGAAATAGAATCTTATGAGCCCCAGCCATACGCCACTATGAACATTGATGATGTACTTTATAGTATTCCAGAGTTTGAACTCCGTCATTTAGGCGCAGTAAGTTTTGATAAGAAGAGAGGGATGATATACTTGATCGAATTCAGGGGGGACCATGAATATGAAAGAGCCCTGGTGCATGTGTGGAAGACCGGGTAGCAAAAGAATCTTTCCCTGATCATATTGCGGGAAGACATTAAAATTATTAATATTTAAAAATATTTATTATCTTATTATGCGCGGAGGCTGAAATGAAAAAAATAGTGGTTTTATTTATTATAATATTTGTGGCCATAATGCTGTCTGCCGGCGGATGCAGAACGGTGGGAAGTGAACAAACTGAACAAACAAGAGAGCTGATAGAAAGCAGCGGTGAAGAATCAGCATCTGTTGAAGGTCTGCCTGCTGGTTTTCCTGGAACTGTCCCGATGCATGACGGGGCAGATATTATAGAATCCAGCAGTGAGGTAATCGATGGGGGTGAAACATATTTTGTTAATATGAGATTTGAAGGCGAGATCGATCAATTATCTGGCTGGTATGAGGATGAATTAGAGAAGAACTGGCAAATAGATTCAGTATCCAGCGGCGACTATGATGATTGGGCCGAGTTTTATGTCGATGCACAAAACAGCCAATATTATTTATCTGTTTATCTGTATCAGGATGCCGGGAGCAATAGTGTTTCCATAGATATAAATGTTGGAGAAAAAGGCGGAATAGCTGAAGCGGATGGAGAACCTGAAGAGGCTGCAGATGATGGGCAGCATAAAGAGACTGCTGACGGATCCGCTGCTGCTTATTCCGGTGAATTAGAAAGTGCTGAAATTGTTTTTGTTTGCGCATCCGTAGGTTCTGCCTGGAATATTAATGAGCACTTCCCCGGTCTAAGCATAGCTGTTTATGATGAGTATCAGTTTGACAAGGGTAATGTGATCAGGGATATACTGGCCAGCGATAAACCGGATATTATGATAATTAAAGAATGTGCCGCTTACTTTCCTCCAGAGGAAATGGGCACCACGATGGAAGCTTATAGGGATCTGATCAGAGACTGGGTGAATCTTTGTAGAGGTGAAGCCGTAATTCCAGTCCTGGCGACTGTTGTTCCCATTGATCCAGATAATATCAGTAGTCTGGAAGGACAGCTTGAGTCTATTCTTGAGTATAATGATTGGATACATGATTACTGCAGAAATGAAAATATCCCGGTTTTAGATTTGGAAGCAGCATTAAGGGACAGCGAAGAAAATAGAATTTTAGACCCGGACTATGATTCAGGAGATGGATTGCATCCAAATGACCTGGCATATTCTGAAAAGCTTGACTATATTTTAATCCCGGCTCTTGAAGAAGCACTTGAAACCGGATATTAAAAAAGATAAAATATCGATCTTTCTTTTGGGAACTTGATGGTCTATATATATTTTATACTGTCAATAGCGGCTCTTTTCTTTATAGGATATCTTCCTGCATACTTTCTGCTTCCCGGTAAGAGCGGCTTCAGGGTGGGGTCAAGGACCATATCCGGGGGCTTTTTTATATTCTTTGTAAGTTTCTATCTGGGATCACTTATGGCAGCATGGCTGCTGACATTCTTATCGCTTATTGACATAAATTACAGTGCTCAACTATTGATCGGTGTAAGTTCGGTCTTTTTTGCCTTCTATCTGTACAATTTTATGTCCAGGAAGTTCCGGAACCGTGAAAGGAAGAAGACAAACAGGCTTGACAGGGATATCCGGGAAGCCAGGGAGTCAAGAAGAATAAAGGAAACCAATGGGAAAGATGATAATAACAAGACCCCGGTGATAGATGAGAGACAGGATATTGGCGACTATGACGTTCCGGTCAGGATAAGACCTGAAAGGAATACAAGAATATCACAAGCACTATTTATTGTGTTTATGGTCCTGGTAGCGGCAAATTTTTTACTTGTAGTCTTTTTTACGGTGCTCTATCCCATTAAATTCTGGGATGCCATATCATGCTGGAGCCTTAAGGGAAAAGCATTTTTTATTGACGGCACTATCAATAAATTTTTTACAGAGCATAATTATACTTTCTCTCATAATTCCTATCCCTTATACCTTCCGCTTATCCAGACATGGGTCCTTACCTGGATGGGACAGTCAAATGAAAACCTTTTGAAACTTATATTTCCCATCTATTATTCTTCGCTTATTTTTACTCTTTATTACCTCTTCAGGCAGAGGATAAGGAAACTGCTGTCTATACTTCTGGTATTTATAGTCTCTGTGCTTCCGGTAATAGTGGACCACGGCTATATTGAATATGCAAATCTGCTTTTTTCAACCGTGCTCCTGCTTGCTGTTTATTTCTTCTACATTGCAAAGACAATGAAAGACAAGACAAGCTTTTTGATACTTTCGGCCATATTTCTTTCGATCTGTGCGATGACCCGGAGCGAGGGCATCCTTTATGCTCTGTTATTTATAATAATAAACCTGTTTTTTTTCATTTCCGGGATTATCAGGAACAGGAGAAGTACTAAGAATATTATTAATTTCTTCCTTCCGCTTGCAGTATTTATAATATTTTTAGGTCCGTGGTATTTATTAAAAATAAAACTGGGTCTTCCATTTTTAAGTACGGAATGGCATGGATTTATCAGTTCAAGTTTCGGACATATCAGCATAACTGGCATAAGGGAAGCGGCAAGGGCCATAGGTTCACAGATCGTGCTGTCATTATATGATTCCACAAGAGCTGTGTTTGGCTCCTTTTATGGCCCTATCTGGATACTTCTTCTTGCTGCAATGTTTTTTAACTTTAAACAGCATTTCAGGGATTTTAGCTGGATATTTTTTATATTTCTATCATTCGGTTTCGTAAGTATTTTTATATCCCTGGCTGCGGTTCCAGATTTTGCCAGTTCGACCGAAAGGTATGTCCTGCATCTTTTCCCGGCTGTTTATTACTGGATAATGTCTAACTCTATCGGTAAAAATCTTCAGTAATATATTTTATTCCCTGAACCATCTGTACTTATTAATATATTTATCATCAATATATTTTTAGATAAATACGGATTATGATAATATCTTAAAAGTCTGTTAACCGCTTAAGAAAGGATGGTCTAGATAAATGTTCTGGTGGATAACACTGGCAGCTTCCGGACTGTTGGCTGCAATACTGCTTCTCTTATACCTTTTCAGGTATGAGCCGACTAATTTTAAAATATCAAATATTTCTATAAATATTGATACGGATACCGCAACTGTCCAGGGTGCTGGCCGGGAGGGAAAAATACCTATCCTTAAAATTCTTCACCTTTCAGATTTTCATCTGAGGAAAGGGTTTAAGGGAGGTAGATTATTTGATTTTGTCCGGAGCCTTGCCAAAAGGGAATATGATCTAATATTCATAACAGGAGATATAGTAGAAAATAAAGATAATGTGGACTACCTTATCAGCATGCTGAAACCCCTGAAGGCTAAATATGGCAAATATGCCGTGCTCGGGGTCCATGATCATTATCAAAAGGCTTTATATGAGTTTGCGCGGAATATGCTTAAAAGGAAGAAGAGCTATTATAAAGTAAATGATATACCAGAATTAAAAAAACGCCTGGGAAAAATAGGCATAGAAGTTCTTGAAAATGAAAACAGGATATTGGAGATAGATGATGCTCAAATAAATAGTGTAGAGATCGTGGGCCTCGGTGATCCGGTGATCGAAAAGACCGATCTGGCCAAAGCATTCAAAGGTCTTGAAACCATTGGCAAAGAAGATATCATAGATGAGCTAAATGCCAGGGAAGCAGTAACAGAAACTTTTAAACCCGGAAAGAATAATGCCCACAGGCTGGGCCAGCAAGGAAAGCTAAGGTTTGTACTTATTCACACTCCTGACTCATGGATAATGCCTACCCTTGCCAGGAAAAATACTGACATTGTCTTTGCGGGACACACTCATGGTGGCCAGGTAAGGCTTCCCCTCATCGGAGCCATCATCTCAGGATGCAGGATAGAAACAAGATTTGCTTCAGGGCTTTTCTACTTCCAAAAGATGGTCCTCTATATCTCGAGGGGACTTGGAGAAGGTAAATATTCACAGTTCAGGGCCTGCTGCCCGCCGGAGGCCGGTATAATCACTCTAAATAGAATTACATAGTCTTGTGGAAAACTTTCTCTCAGTCTTATATAATATGTCTATTATTTTTTTACTGTCCAGATACCAGAAAGGCAAAATAGATGAAGAAGATAGCAAATAATGTATTAAATACAATACTCATAGTGGTCCTGTCTGCTGTGCTTGTACCGGGGACGATCATCATGTCCGGATGCAAGGGCGGAGATATAAAAACAGAAGAGGCGGCTGCTGCTGAAAGCGGCTCTGATGCCGGTGAAATGACAGAGGCCGGAGAAGCTGATGAAGACAGCAATGGAGAAGAGCCGGGCGGGGATGACAGCGGTACGGCAGAGGAAACAGCTGATGAAAAGGAACAGACCGGGGAAGAACAGGCCCCTCAGGAAGATATAGAAGAAGCCGGGGAAACTGAAGAAGTACCTGCAGAAATAACTGAAGGAATCGAATTAGCAGATAAAGATTTTGATGAAGGCCTGTACGCAGAGGCCGCCCAGGGATACAGGGACGCGACAAGAGTGATAAATGATGCAGATATCTCGCAGGGTGCAAAGGATGAATTACTGGCAAAGATCAGCCAGAACCACCAGGATGCTGAATACATCACAGAAACTGCAAGAATGCATCACAGCAATGCGATGACCCTTCAGTATGAAAAAAGATTTGAGGAAGCAAAAATAGAGCTGGAAGCAGCTCTTGAGATATATCCAAAATACCAGACAGCGGTAGACGCACTTGATTCACTTGAAGCTTTAATGGGTCTTGAGTAGAATCTATACAGGAGCCTTTACTGCCGGAGGTGCCGGATTATTATGAGTTTTATTTTTTATGGAATGACAGGATGTAAAAATGGCTAAAATAGGCGGGGGATGTCCCGGTCAAAACACAGCATTTTTAAAGGATTTTAAAACCAGTATCGTCCCATGCCCGAAATGCGGGCATGAAGTGGAATTCTTTGTAGATGAACGGAAAGTGAAATGTCCAAAATGCCATAATAGTATTTTTAAAGTCGATCCACAGGTCATAAAATATGAGGATGGAAAACTGGCCTTTAGCGGGACAGACAAGAGCTGCCTTGATTGGTGCGGAGGCTGTCTGAATAAAAAGGACTACCAGGACATAGAGGAAAATAATCAAAGAATAGAAGCAAAGAAGGATGATCTTGATAGGCTTGTAGCTGAGATAGATCCTAAAGATACAGATATCATAGATTTTTTTATAGAGGCGTTTAAAAAAAGTATAAATTCTGCAAAGCTTATCGATGACAGGATATTTGACGCGCTGGCAGAAAATAATCCTGATATGTTTGTCAAAGCCAGGAATTATTATCTTAATTTTCTGAATGATTAAACCGTTTTTTAAATTCGTAGAAATAGCCCAATAAGACTGTGGTAAATAGAAAAACGAAGAAAAAGAAAAAAGCGCCCCTTATCCGGCTCGCAATATTTATTATCCTTATCCTTGCTATAGGATTCTTTATTTTCTACAGTATCGACAATCCCCAGTTTATAAGGGGCTTGCTCAATATGGACCCCGGTCCCGGAGCAAATACTGAAAGCGGTCCTGATGAGATGACCGCAGAGGATCAGTCCGGCCCGGAGAAAGAAGAGACAGAAGAAACAATTCTGGAAGGACCAGGGTCAGGCAAAGAAGAAACAACTTTTGAAGGATCCGGACCCGGACCCGGGGACGGGACCCCTATCATGGAAACTGATCCAGGGACCGCAAAAAGCGGGATATCATGGTGGCGGAGGATACTGGCTTTTTTCGTAAACAGGGGCAAAACATCAGGAAACGATGATTCCTTTCCATCAAGGATCACTATAAATATTTATTATGCCGCAACGGGTGAAGAGAAGATACTTGCTTCAGAGGAAAGGGAGATCATTGCAGGCAGTCCCGGAAATGCCCTTAACGGCGCCATGACCGAACTGCTGAAGGGTCCATCCAAAAGTTATCATTTTCCGGTCATACCTGCAGGAACAGAACTTCTGGGGGCCAAAGCCTATGAAGGAGTGGCAGAGATAGATCTTTCAAATGAATTTCTTGAAAACAGCCTGGACAGCAGGATACTTGATGAATATATTATCTACTCCATAGTCAATACTGTAACGGAGATCCAGGACATCAACGGGGTGATATTCTTCATAGAAGGAAAAAGGATAAAGATGTACGGCAATATCGATCTTTCGATACCGCTTATAAGGAATGCGGAACTTCTAATTGAAGAAGAGTAGATAATATCTTAAACTGGCAGTAATGGAACATAAATGAAGATACGGGCATTATGAATAAAACATGCAATGAAGAAAAAAGGAAAAAAATAAGAGAAGCTATTATCCTTTTCAGAAAATTGGCAGAAAAAAATAAGGGCTGGGATGGAACAGCAGAGATCAATAAATGGCGTGATATGCGAAAATAATTTTACTAATAAGTTGAAAGGATATGTTTTGAAAATACTTATAACCGGAGGAGCGGGATTTATTGGTTCCAATGTGGCAGACGGCCTTATTGCTGAGGGCTATGAAGTAGTAATAATAGACGACCTTTCTAACGGACGTGAAGAAAATATATCCGGGAAAGCAAAGTTTTACAAGATTGATGTCAGGGATAAGGCGCTTGAAGATGTCTTTGGGTCCGAAAAACCCGATATGGTCATCCACAATGCCGCGCAGCTCTCTGTAAGGGTATCTGTAGAGGAGCCCCTTATTGATGCGGACATAAATATAATGGGGGGGCTAAACCTTATTAATATCTCTAAAAAATATGGAGTAAAAAAGATCATCTTTGCCTCTTCGGGGGGAACTGTATATGGAGAGCAAAAGGTATTTCCGGCAGATGAGTCGCATCCCCTCGGTCCCATATCGCCCTATGGCGTGGCAAAGCTTGCCACAGAGCATTATCTGTATTATTTCTCAAAAGTTTATGGTCTTGATTATATAGCACTGCGTTATGCTAATATTTATGGCCCAAGGCAGGATCCGCATGGTGAAGCCGGAGTGGTGGCCATATTTTCTAAAAAGATGCTGGCAGGAGAGACACCCCTGATAAACGGCGACGGTCTCCAGACCAGGGATTATGTCTATGTGGGCGATGTGGTAAGGGTAAATGTTGCCGCTATCAAGTCTGATTTTGTGGGTCCCATAAATATAGGTACCGGAGTAGAGACTGATGTGATGACACTTTTTAATGTCCTAAGAGATTCCAGCGGCAGAGACATAGAAGAAAAGCACGGCCCCGCAAAGACAGGTGAGCAGATGCGGAGCGTACTCGACAATAGCCTGGCAGGCAAGGTGCTGGGCTGGAAACCGGAAGTATCTATTGAAGAGGGGTTAAAGCTTACGTATAAGTGGTTTAAAGATAATAACTGATACTTCTTTTATTTATTTTTATGTTAGGTTGGTGTATCATGTGTGTATTAGGAGGTGTATGATAATGCGGACAAACATTGTTATAGAGGATGATTTACTGAAGGAAGCATTTAAATATACAGATGTTTCAACGAAAAAGGATTTGATAAACCATGTCCTAACTGAATTTATAAAGAATCAAAAAAGATTAGATATAAGAGAAATACGGGGAGTAGTTAAATTTAGAAATAACTATGACTACAAGAAATTGAGAAAAGGTATGTAGAAATGGTTCTTATTGACACATCTGTGTTCATAAATTATTTAAAAAATATTGAAAATAAAAAAGTAATTAAGTTCAGGGAATTATTAGATCTTGAAATACCATTTGGAATAAATATCTACATCTATCAGGAATTGTTGCAGGGAACAAAAACAGAAAAAGATTTTAACCTGCTAAAAAAATATTTAAATACACAGAAATTCTATTATTTGAATAATAGCCTAAAGCCATATGAGGAAGCGGCAAAAATATATTTTAAATGCCGGAAAAAAGGAATAACCATTTCAAGCACTATTGATTTACTTATTGCCCAGACCTGTATTGAAAATGATATTTATCTTCTTCATGATGATAAAGATTTTGATTTAATATCAAAAATAATTAAAATAAAAATATATTAACTCTTAAAAGAGGTAATAAGATCAAAGGCAAGAAAGTTTTAAACATAGTCCCCACTCCCTTCTTTGCGGACAGGGGCTGCCATATGAGGATACTGGGGGAGATGAAGGCCCTGGAAAAGCATGGCTATCAGAATATAATAGTCACCTACCATAATGGCCGCGATCTTGAAGGTCTTGATATCAGGAGGATAATAAATATTCCCTGGTACAGAAAACTTGAGGCTGGTCCGTCCATCCATAAATTCTATATTGACTTCCTTCTCTTTTTTAAGGCAGCAGCAGTATATATTAAAGAAAAGCCAGATATAATCTACGGCCACCTTCACGAGGGAGCTTTTGTAGGGGGTCTTGTGAAATATTTATTAACTTTTGGACGGGCCCCCCTTGTATTTGATGTGCAGGGAAGCCTAACAGATGAACTTGATACTTTCGACTGGCTAAAAGGCAGGAAGGCCATAAGGTGGCTCTTCCACAATTTTGAAAAATTTATATGCAGTATGCCGGACTTTTTCATATGCAGCTCGGTCTCCAATGGGGATATTATAAAGGACCGTTTCAGGAAAGACCCGGACATGGTAAAGGTAGTGATCGACGGTGTACATACTGATTTCTTTGATAAACCCCCGAAAAAGGGATTTAAAAAAGAGCTGGGAATACCAGAAGAAGCACCCCTTATCATATTTACAGGAGCGCTGCTGGCAGCCAAGGGCATATGGAACCTTGTTGATGCCATACCGATGGTATTAAAAAAAAGAAGCAATATCCATTTCCTGATAGTCGGATATCCGGTAGAAGAGACCAGAAAAAGAATAGAAAAGCTGGGAGTACAGGATAATGTACACTTTACTGGTATGGTGGATTATTTTAAGCTCCCGGATTACCTGGTAATAAGCGATATAGCTATTGAACCTAAGATGGAAAAGGCCGGGGAAGCAAGCGGAAAGGTAATAAACTATATGGGAGCGGGCCTTCCCGTAGTCTGCTTTGACGGCAAGAACAACCGCAGATTCCTGGAAGATGGCGGGATATACGCAGCGGACAATAAGATAGAAAACCTTGCCGGCAAGATGATATGGGCAGTAGAAAATCCCGTGGAAGCCAAAAAGCTGGGGGATAAGAACAAGCAGAGAGTCGAGGAAGTGTTTTCCTGGAACAACAGCATAAGGGATACTGTTGAGGCTTTTGAAATGCTTGCAGGGAAATAAGCCCGATAAATAGTGTATGACCGGCTTCTCCCAAATGCATTATTGTAAGAAGAAAATATACTTGATATCATACTTCAAAGCACAATAGTATAGAATACATATTATGGTAAAACCTGAGGAAGAAACATGAAAGTCTGTGTAATAGGAACCGGTTATGTAGGGCTTGTGACAGGAGTCTGCCTGGCAGAGATCGGCCATGATGTCATATGTGTGGACAAGGATGAAAAAAAGATCTCTTCCCTAAAAAAGGGCCAGGTACCGATATTTGAAGAAGGACTGGAAGAGCTGGCCAAAAAAAATATTGCTTCAGGCAGACTTATCTTCAACTCTGATACCGCCCAGGGCGTAAAAGAAGGAGATATAATCTTTATATGTGTCGGTACGCCCCCGCTTCCTTCCGGCAAACCTAACCTTGCAGCTATTGACGATGTGGCCAGGCTGATAGGCAGATCGCTTAATGGCTATAAAATAATCCTGAATAAAAGCACCGTTCCCATAGGTTCGGCAAAAAGGATAAAAAAGATTATAAATGAAAATCAGGACCAGGATAATGGAAATTATGAATTTGATATAGTTTCAAATCCTGAATTTCTAAAGGAAGGCGAGGCAGTAAAAGATGCGTTCTTTCCTGAAAGAATAGTCATAGGAAGCAATAGTAAAAAAGCTGTAAATATTATGAAAAAGCTATATGCTCCCATTATCAAACAGGATTTTGATTATGCTAAAGATAATATTAATAAAAAGCAAAAGGTCCCTGTCCTTATAACAGATTCTACAAGTTCTGAGCTTATTAAGTATGCCTCAAATGCCTTTCTGGCTACAAAGATATCATTTGTGAACGAGATAGCTAATATCTGCGAAAGAATAGGCGCAAACATACTGGATGTTACTTATGGCATGGGTCTTGACGAGAGAATTGGTTCAAGATTTATGAAGGCAGGTATCGGCTGGGGAGGGTCGTGCTTTCCCAAGGACGTTAGGGCCCTTTCCTATACAGCAGAAGAATACGGTTCGCAGGCCAGCATACTAAATGCTGTGATACATGTGAACAATCAGCAGAGGTTTAAGATAATCCAGAAAGCCATGGATCTTCTGGGTATAATAGATGATAAGGTGATCGGTGTATTGGGACTGGCCTTTAAGCCAAACACAGATGATACAAGGGAGGCTCCCTCTATAACTGTCGCCAATAAATTTATGGAGCTTGGAGCGGAAGTAAGAGTCTATGATCCCATAGTGAAGGATTATCCTGACAACCTTGATAAGGGAGCAATATTTGCCAGGGACCCTTATGAGGCGCTTAAAGGAGCCAACCTGATGGTTCTTGTGACTGAATGGGATGAGTTTTTGGACCTGGATTTTGACCGGATAAAAAACCTGCTCGCAAATCCTAATATAATAGACGGCAGGAATTTTCTGGACAAGGAAAAACTTCAGGAACTAGGATTTAAATATATAGGAATAGGTAACTGAGCTATAGGAGATACTTTGGAAAACAGAGAGCTTAAAACAATACTTATAACAGGCGGTGCTGGCTTTATAGGCAGCAACTTCATTCATTATATGATGAATAAATATCCGGAATATAAAATAATCAATCTGGACAAGCTTACCTATGCGGGCAATCTTGAGAACCTAAAGAGTGTTGAGGATGATCCTAATTACGGGTTTGTAAAAGGTGATATTGCAGATAAATCTATAGTTGAGAGCATTTTTAAAAGTAATAAGAT
>CAYRTF010000028.1:0-9749 GCA_964427165.1 uncultured Actinomycetota bacterium
GGTTTTGAATATACCAGAGCTTTCATTGTGTCTGTCATAGTCTTGTCCTTTCAAAAATTTCAATAATAATTTATATATGCTTCACTCCACCTTTTAAGGCGAACCTCATCAGCCAGACATATTATTAACGAAAAATAGTTATGTCAGATAAGCTGAAAATATTTTCCCAGTTTTTATTTTTCTTACTCTATTTATTTTTTAATCCTTTTTACTGTTTTTCAGAAATATCCCTGCATGAATTCCTTACAATAAGCTTAGGTTCAAGAATTATTCTTTTTTGTTCCAGGGCCTCTCCTGCGATCAATTTCATAAGTGTCTTGCCTGCCTGTGCTCCGGTATTATAGGCAAATTGGTCTATTGTTGTAAGTTCAGGATATAATTCTTTAGAAAGCGGAATGCCAGAGAATCCTACAACAGAAAAATCCCCGGGTATCTTAAGGCCAGCTTCATAAATGGCTTTATAAACTCCGATAGCTATCTGGTCAGAAGCAGTAAAAATTGCCGTAGGCCTATCTTCTTTCATCTGGAGGATCTTTTTTGTTCCAAGATAACCTCCTTCTTCATAAGGAGTCTCCTTGATATGATATTTCCCATCGGCCTCTATCCCATTGGTTTCAAGAGCCCTTCCATATCCCCTGTACTTATAACGGTATGTGGTATAATCCACATCTCCATTTATAAAGGCAATCTTTTTGTGTCCGAGTTTAATCAAATAATTTACAGCCTGGAAAGCTCCTTCAGTCTCATCTGTCATGACAGAATAGATATTTGAACCTACAATATAATCATTTATCATGAGAACCGGCATTTTTTCTGATAAGTTTATTATATATTCCTGTTTTAGTTTGGTGGGCCTCGTCCCTAAAAAAATCATACCATCAACTCCCTTATCGATCAGGGTATCAAGGTATTTTCTTTCCTTTTCAATATTCTCATCCGTATTACAAATAAAGAGGCTGTAACCATTTTTTTCAAGTTCATCTTCGACTCCGCGGATGACTATCGGGTAGAAAACATTCTTTATATCCGGTATAAGAAGGGCAGCAGCGCGTAAGTTTTTCTCTATTAGTTTTCTTGCCCGAGCATAAGGCTTATAATCAAGGTTCTTGATGGCCTTCCTGACATTTTTTTTAGTTTTCTCTGAAATAAGGATAGAGTTATTTATGACCCTGGAAACTGTCGCAACTGAGACTTTTGCTTTTTTGGCCACATCGTTTATTGTTACTGTCATTTCTTATCCTTGTGCAAGTATTTACATATTATATTAGAGATTATACAAACAAGCAAAAACCTATCAATAAAGGCTATAAATCAATTTATTTTATGGCTATCTTACTATAAATTTTTCAATATTCCAATGTTTTATGAAAATAGTTGCATAAAGTACGGTATAGTGATAATTTAAAATATAAGATTTTAAAAAGTTAAAAATATACATAAATTTATGGCATAGTAAAATACCAATAAAGAGATATTTAAACAAATAGCTGCTATACTATTTAAAAGCAAACTTTATTAACCAGTATTCACAAACATTAAAGGATCGGAGAAAACTATGAAATACCGGACATTCAATAAAAGCGGCATAGAGGTAAGCGAGCTGGGTTATGGCTGCTGGCCCATTGGAGGAGGATGGGGGGATGCTGATGACAAGAGGGATATTGAAAGCCTCCGTCTTGCATATGAAAATGGAGTGACCTTCTTTGATACAGCCATGGGATACAGCAATGGAAGAAGTGAGGAAGTAATAGGTAAAGCATTTGGTCATATGAGAGATAAGGTGATACTGGCAACAAAGATAGGCCCAAAAGAGGCTCCATCTAAATCAGCAGACGAGGTATATCCATATGACTGGGTAATAAAGTGCACAGAAGACTCACTTAAAAGATTCGGTACAGATTATATAGATATCCAGCAGATACATTGCTGGAGGGACCATTTCACCGAAGAGTCAGGCTGGTATGAGGCGATGCTTAAGCTAAAACAGCAGGGTAAGATAAGGTCCATAGGTGTATCAGCTGAAGACTGGGAACCATATGGGGCGGTGCGTATTGCTGAGTCGGGCAAGATCGACTCGGTGCAGGTAATTTATAATGTATTTGACCAGCAGGCAACAGACAAGCTCTTTCCTGCTGCGGTGGACTCTGGTACAGGAATAATAGTAAGGGTACCCTTATTTGAAGGTCTTCTTGCTGGCAGGATAAAGCCCGGGCATAACTGGGATAAGGGGGACTGGAGAGCTAACTTCCTGACAGAGGAAAGATTGGAAGAAGCGATTCCCCATCTTAATACTATTGAGGAGCTTACGAATGACAGCTATCCGACTCTTGCAGGTATTTGCCTTAAGTTCTGTCTGAGCCACCCGGCAGTAACAACTGTAATAGTTGGTATGAGAAATCCTAAACATGTAAAGGCAAATTCAGCCCTATCTGATGGACCCGAACTAGATAATGATACACTGGACGCCCTAAAGGCCCAGGTCTGGGAACACGGCTGGCTCTATCCATGGGACAGCAGGGCGAAGAAGTAGGGGGATCTTAAAAAATAGAGTAGTATGATTATATAAACTGTGCCATTTTGATTTTTATATACCGCTTTGTTAAACTTATGATATGAGAAAGACAATAGAAAAGACTGAAATAGAGATAAAAAAAATAATATATAGATTTCTTAAACCGGAGGAATACAAGCTCTTTGTATTTGGTTCTAGAGCAACAAATAATGCAAGAAAATTTAGCGATTATGATATCGGGATTTCAGGAAGCAAGCCGCTGTCTTTTAAAAAAACAGCCTTAATAAAGGAGGCATTGGAGGAATCTGACCTGCCTTTCAGAGTTGATATTGTGGATTTTTCCATGGTTTCACCTGAATTTAAAAAAGAAGCACTTTCAAGGATAATAAAATTATGAGTAAGCTCCATAATCTTACGAAAGATTTAACCAGTGCCAATAAGCGATTAAAAGAAGCATCAGCCTTAAAACAGACCCGGATCCATAAGGATGCGACTATTCAAAGATTTGAATTTTGTTTCGAACTATCCTGGAAAGTGATCCAGGAATATATTAGAGATCAGGGTTTGGATTGCAGAAGTCCTAAGAATTGCTTCAGGATAGGAGCTGAGTTGGGACTGATCCAGGATCCTATGATATGGTTCGAGCTATTAGAAGCCCGAAATCTTGTGGCGCATACCTATAATGAAAAAATGGCAAATAAAGTATATAAACAGGCAATTAAGTTTCCAGACGAAATCGATAGTCTGTTAGAAGCAATACCTGAAAAAGAAGATGAAAAGCAGACTAAATAAGGCATTATGAGACCAAGCTCTTACAGGATTCCCTGATAGATACTTTTGGTTCAATAAGTATCATCCTTTGACTCAATCTATCCTTCTTTATGACTTTCAGAATAGTCTCTGCGGCGATCCTGCCAGTATCATATGGGAATTGATTTACCGTAGTTAATCTCGGAGAGAGTTCTGAGGCCAGCCTTATATCACTAAATCCAATAAGTGAGACATCATCAGGTATTTTAAGGTTCCTCTCATAACATGCCCGCATAACTCCAATAGCCATCTGGTCGGAAGCGGTAAAAATCGCAGTAGGCCGTTCTTTTAGCTCCAGCAGTTTATTTAAACCTGAATATCCTCCAGCTTCATGGGGCTCCTCGTGGACTATATATTTTTTCTCAATTGGTAGATTATTATCAGTTAGCGCCTTTTTATAACCGGATAGCTTGTTCCGGTATGTGAGATAGTCTGTACTGCCGTTTATAAAGCCAATTTTTTTATGGCCCAGCTTGATCAAATATTTGATTGCCTGATAAGCGCCTCTGACTGAATCAGTCATAACAGAATATACATTCGCTTCCATAATATCATCATTTATTATAAGCACTGGCTTATTTTTACTCAGCTCTGAGATTATTGGCCTTTTACTTTCTTCAAGCGGTCCATAAAATATAAAACCGTCAACCTTCTTTTCAATCAGGTTTTCAATATGATTATTGCTGGTTCTATTATTAGTATGGCAGATAAAAATATTGAAATCATTTCTTTGCATCTCAGCTTCGATGCCTTCTGTAACAGGAAGATAATATAGATTATTGATATCAGGGATTAATATTCCTATGGTTTGAATGCTCAGTATATGGGCCGAAGCATATGGTTTATAGTTTAACTTTTCTATTGCCTTTTCAATCTTGGATATTGTTTTATTTGATACTTCGTATTTATTGTTCAAGTATCTTGAGATAGATGCTATCGATACTCCGGCTTCCTTTGCCAGGTCATTAATTGTTATTTTCACTCTAGTTTGCCTTTTGTAAAATTTTACAAAAATACTTTTCTTGATTATATGATATTAAATAATGAATATCAATAAGACAACTAATTTAAAATAGAAACACCCGATACTTAAAAATCAATAGAAATTGTAATATTTTACAAATTAGGATTGACAAAATGCTAAAATATTATTAAAATGTAAAAAATTATCTTTTTATAAACTTTTTTAAAATTAGTAGATTTTTAATTATAGAGACAAATCGGAAGGATGATCATTATTAATAGTAGCATAGAAACATTCGTAATCTCTCCCCATGGAGATGAACTTGTAAACCTCATGGTAGACGACCAAGCCACGAGGAATAAACTAATAGGGCAGTCAAAGACCCTGCCCAAGCTAAAACTATCAACACTGGAGTTCTCAGACCTTATTATGCTTGGCATTGGAGCCTTCTCACCTTTAGAAGGCTTTATGACCTCCTCTGACTACAAAGGTGTTTTAGATAATATGAGACTGACCAGCGGTACACTGTGGCCGCTACCGGTAACCATTACAACAGATAATATCAGTGATTACAGAGTAGGTGATACAATAGCATTAATATCCCCCTACTCAGATGAAATAGCAGGCCAGCTGCAAATAGAAGATATCTTCCCCTATGATAAAGATATCGAAGCTAAGGCCTCCTTCGGTACTACTGACCTTTCCCATCCTGGTGCAGAAAAGCTGCAAAGTCTTGGAAGTTACCACATAGGCGGTAAAGTAAAAGTCTTTACTGAAGGCGGATACCCCCAGGAGTTTAAAGAGTACGCACGACCCTCCGAGGTAAGGGATATCTTTGCGGAAAGAGGCTGGAAGACTATAGTAGCTTTCCAGACCAGAAACCCAATCCACCGTTCTCATGAATACCTAACCAAAACAGTACTCGAGACAGCAGATGGTCTGTTTATCCATCCCATAGTAGGAAAACTAAAGGAAGGAGACATTCCAGCAGACATAAGGATGGCCTGCTATGATGTACTCCTTTCCAAGTATTATCCTAAAGACAGAGTAGTCTTAAAGGTATATCCAATGGAGATGAGATATGCCGGTCCAAAGGAAGCAATACTACATGCCATCATACGTCAGAACTATGGCTGCTCCCATATTGTAATAGGAAGGGACCACGCCGGAGTAGGAGATTTCTATGGAGCTTTTGAAGCGCAGGAAATATTCGACACATTGACCGGTGATGATCTAAAGATAAAACCCACAAAGATGGATTGGACATTCTACTGCGAGAAATGCAGTTCTATGGCCTCCTTTAAGACCTGCCCCCACCCAAATGAGGACCACAAGATGATAAGTGGTACCAAACTCCGTGAGATGTTATCAGTGGGAGAGTATCCACCAGACTATATAACAAGAAAAGAAGTATCAGATATATTAATGGACTACTACAAAAACATTAAAGAAAAAGAATAGAAATAAGTAGTAAATATAAAAAGAGGACAGTAAATAAACAAGAATTAGATAAGGAAATAAATAAATGAAAAATGTGATACTAATAACTATAGATACGCTTAGAGCAGATATGCTTGGGCTATACGGGTCTGGCAAGAATCTCACCCCTTATATAGATTCCCTTAAAGACAATATGATAGTCTTTAAAGACCCCTATGCTACAGGCCCCTATACGCAGAGCTCTTTTCAGGGGATACTGGCTTCAGAATATTATCTTGAGTACGGCAAGGAAAAGAAGCTAAACAAAGACAAGACACTTATATCAGAACCTCTTAAAGACCAGGGCATATTTACTGCAGGATTTCACTCAAATGCATATCTATCATATTTCTTTGGCTACAATAAAGGCTGGGAGATATTTTACGATTCCATGCAAGATGATGTGTCTGATATGTTTCCTTTTATCCGTGGTAATGAGATAAACAATAAAGTAAAAGGGTTTCTTACAAACTTCTCTTTCTCTAAACCATTATTCTTATGGGTCCATTATATGGACGTACATGAACCCTATATAGCAGAGGATGATTACCTATCCAAGATAGATCCCTCTATAAAGCTATCCAAGGATGAGATGTTTACCATGTTTAAAAATGTGGTGCTACCAAGAGATATTTCAGATCCCAAAAAAGTAGATACCTTAAAGAAATTATATATGGCAAAAGTAGCGGAGACTGATCAGTATCTTAAAGAACTATTTGCTATGTTTGAATCCCACAATCTACTGGATAATTCAACCATAATAATAACTTCAGACCATGGTGATGAGTTTGCAGAACATAAAGGACTATCACATGACGGTAAGATGTATAAAGAACTGATAAACGTTCCTTTCCTTGTATACGATAAGTCAATAAGCGGTACCATTATAGATACTCCGGTATCCTTAATAGATATACCGCCTACGATATGTTCCATGTTTGGGGTAGAATCAGCAACTTCTTTTAAAGGCAAATCATTATATCCCTTTGACTCAATCAAACCATATACACTTTATGGAGAGGCTATGGGTAAGATCGGCCATAAGGAGCAGGACACAGACAAGCCTGTTCACTATATAGTGGAAGATGGGATTAAAGCTATTTATAGGGAAGATGGATCTTTGTGGGAAGCATATGACATTAATTCTGATCCTGGAGATACTAAAGATATATCACCATCATTACCAGAGGATAAAAAAGATAAACTGGGTAGCTTTATAGCCAGGAAAAAATAAAAGGCAAAGAATGTAGAGTGTCTTTAAAAAAAAGCAGTAGATGGATTATTTATAGAAAAGATAAATAACTTTTTCTGTAAATAAAATATAAAACAAGATTTTTGATCTATTAAAGATTAGAGATAAATAAAGAATAAGTAAAGTTAAGAAAGGAAAACAAATGGTAACCGAAGAAAGAAAGAAAGAACTGCAGGCAAAGATCGACAAGTCAAAGGAGATAGTAAGAGAAGCACTGTCTAAATTCGACCACAAGAATTTAGCTATTACATGGACAGGCGGAAAAGACTCAACACTGGTACTCTGGATAATCAAGCAAGTCTGCGACGAAGACGGTATAGATATACCAAAGGTTATGACAATAGATGAGGGAGACGCATTCCCTGAGATACACGAGATACTTACAAAGTATGAGAAAGAATGGAACCTGAATCTAGTATGGTGCTCAAACAAAGATGTAATTGATGCAGCAGGCGGAGTACTTGGAGCAGATGTCACAGTAGCAGATCTAACAGAGGCAAACCAGAAAGAGATTAGGGAAAGACTTGATTACCCTGGTGATAAGTTTCCATTTGAAGCTGAGTCCTGGATAGGCAATCACCTGATGAAGACAGTAGTTTTCAATGACTTCTGTAAAACTCATGATATAAAGGGAATGTTTATGGGTATACGCTGGGACGAGCAGGCTGCAAGGGTAAAAGATGAGTACTTTGTACCCCGGCCAGGTGATGAGTATACACCGGAGCACACAAGGATTCAGCCAATCTTGCACTTTACCGAAAGAGACATATGGGATACTACCTTAACCTTCGGTATTCCTTACTGCTCACTATATAAAAATGGCTACCGTTCTCTTGGTGCTGCTACAACATCGCTAAAGATGAGCGATATACCTGCATGGGAGCAGGATCTTGAAAATACTGTGGAGCGAGCCGGCCGTCGTCAGGATAAGGAAGAGGCTATGGATAGACTCCGTAAGCTTGGGTATATGTAGGCGGTCGTCTAGCCTGTAAAGGTTTTAGAATATATGAAATAAATAGACTAATTGATTATCTGTTTAAAGTCTTAAATATTAAGGAGCAGTAGAATGTCAAAAATATTTGTTTTGGGAATAGAAGGTCTTGACTATGATCTTGTCCAGCAGTGGAAAGAGGGCCTTCCCAATTTAAGAAAGATCCAGGAAAAATATATTTTTGGGAGAATAAAAAGTGAAATAAATCCGACCAGAGCTATGGATTGGATCAGTATTCTAACCGGACAAAATCCTGGCAAATTTGGGATCTGGGATTCATTTTATAGAGACGGGAAAGATTATAATTTTGATAAAAGTGTGGATTATAATGCAATAGAGGTGGATAGTTTACCCTCAGTACTGCCCGGAAATGGCATGATATTATCCCTGATAAACTTTCCGTTCACCAGCCCGGTTCCAGGCATTCAAAGCGGATATTGTATTACCGACTCAACCAGCGAAAGATCTATAGAGGATTCCATCTATCCATCAGAGTTAGCCAATGATCCTGAATTTAAGGAATTGTTTGACAGGTATATTGAAACAATTGAAAACAGGGGTTCTCTCGAAAATATACTAAATACTGAAAGTAGCTTATTGGATATAGCAGAATATTTTATAAAGACTAAAAAATATTGGGACTGTATATTTACTGTATTAAGCGGGATATATAATAATCCATCCATATTTTTTAGTGGAGAAGAGTCTCTGGATAATCTTAGAAGCTATTATAAGTTTCTGGATGCAAAAGTCGGGCAGATAGCGGAGAAAATCGGGGATGACAGCTATCTGATGATATTTAGTCCCCACAGCCTAAGAAAATCCGGGGGTGTATTTAATATAGCCCGATGGCTGATAGATAATAAATATATGACTCTTAAAAAATACCCGGACAAAACAGAAGATCTAGATACAAGTATTATTGATTGGGATAAAACTAAAATCTGGCCTGTGGGCAATAGCGGCCAGCTATATATAAATCTGGCAGGTAGAGAAAAACAGGGAACCATAAAAGATCTAGATCAATATAATCGCCTGGTAGAGGAACTTTCGGGGAAATTAGAAAAATTATCTGATGATAAAGGCGTATCCCTAAAAATCAATGTGATCAGGAGGCATGGTCTCCACTACGGCCCAAAAGAAGATCTGGGTCCTGATTTATTCTTAAATACTAGTGCCTCAGCCTATAAGGTAATCTCAAAAATAGGTGGAAAACCGGATAATAAATATTTTGGTGACCCGGGAGAGCAGGATGATGCAATCGCCAGTGGTCTTGCAGGATATTTTGCCCTGTCCGGACCATATATTAAAAGAAAAGATAATGTCCTGGAGATGAGTGTATCTAAATTGACTCCCACAATAATCGATATATTAAGAGATGAGAGCCATCTTAGCGATGTCTATCTGAATGCTGATGCGCTTGAGCTGACAGAGACCATAAAGGGTATTCTTAGCTATCCTGAGAAGTACAAGATGGATAAGTCTATTCTAAGGGAATATATAGTAAAAGAAGGCGAGAAAGAAAAAACAGAAGAAGATATGGTTACTTCACGCCTTGAGTTTATGGGTTATTAGAATTGATATTTAAAAAATGAGGAGAATCGTATGAGCGGAACAGCTTTGACCAGGAAATTCGGGGTTACTAAATATGATAAGAAAAAAGCTTTAAACGGCTATACCCTTCTGGCTCCCCTTTGGAATAAATTTGCCTGGTTAATTGATATGGAGGGTAATATTGTCC
>CAYRTF010000028.1:9759-12926 GCA_964427165.1 uncultured Actinomycetota bacterium
AAGACCGGGGGATTTTACGGAGCTGCTGCCTAATGGGAACCTTCTTTACCCTGAAAGATTTCCTACTCCAAAGGTCATGTTTCTTGGCGGTTGCGGATGCGATCTCCTGGAAGTGAACTGGGATAATAAAGTTGTCTGGAAACACATAGATGGTGAACAGCACCATATTGTCAGAAGGCTTAGAAATGGAAATACTGTATATCCGGTTGTAAAGGAAATACCACACAATTTAAATTCTAAAGTCAAAGGCGGCATTCCTGGTTCTGAAGAAAATGGCCAGAGCATCTTCGGTGATAATCTAAGGGAAGTAAATCCTGATGGCGAGATTGTCTGGGAATGGGTCGGGCATGAACGCCTGGACCTGGATGTATTTTCGATATGTCCGATGGAACCCAGGGCTGATTGGGTCCATACAAATAGTATTGTAGAGATGCCTGACGGAGACCTGCTTATCTGCTGCAGAAATATTGACTCCCTTATAATAATCGACAAAAAGACCGGTGATGTGAAATGGCACTGGGGGAAAGGACATATTAAACATGCCCATATGGTCTCATATGTGGGGGATGGAAATGTCATGTGTTATGATAATGGGCCCCACAGGGAAAACATCCTGGTAGATTATTCAAGGGTAGTCATAGTAAATATAGAGACAAAAAAAATAGTATGGGAATATGTGGATGAGGCGCCCCAGAATCATTTTTCCCTTATAAATTGCGGAGCCCAGAAACTTCCCAATGGCAATATATTTATAACAGAATCAACAAAGGGAAGGATCATCGAAGTCACTCCTGAAAAAGAAATAGTCTGGGAATACTATAATCCATTCTATAATACCACTGGCCTGGAAACACAGCCCGGGTGGAATAGCTGGGTACACCGTGCATACAGGTATCCGGTGGATTATAGCGGATTTGAGGGTAAAGAGTTTAACCCCGTTGATTACAGGGAATATAACAAGATCTATGGCAGTGGAGCATTTTAATAAGATTATTTAAATTAAAGACACCGAAGGGAGAGAGATGATTACAAAGGAAAAAGAACCCAGGCCCTTATTATATAGAAATCCAATAAGGGAATTTAAAGGTTACACATTGTTTTCTCCACTTGAGTCCAAAGAAGCATACCTGATCGACTTGAAGGGGAGAATTGCACATAAATGGAGCCTGCCCCTGGCTGCTTCCTATAATATGGAAATACTGGAAAATGGAAATCTTCTTTATATGGGAAAAGTAGAAGATGGCCCGATGAGTGATTTTGAAGGATGCGGGGGAAAACTGATCGAACTCGACTGGGATTCAAATCCGGTATGGGAATATACTGATCCTTATATGCACCACACATTTTATAGAAGAAGAAATGGCAATATACTTTTTGCAAAATGGGTAAAAACTCCTGATGAAGCAATAAACAGCATCAAGGGAGGAATAGAGGGTACTGAAAAAGACGGGATCATGTGGTCAGATGCAATTATCGAGGTAGATAAATATGGTTATGTGGTGTATCAGTGGAAAGCATATGAACACCTTGACAGGGAAAAGCATATTATCTGTCCTCTTGATCATAGAACAGAATGGACCAGGGCTAATTCAATATATGAAAAGGAAAATGGAAATATTCTGGTTAACTTTATGATGACTCATTCAGCAGCAGAGATTGAAAAAGAGACAGGCAAAGTGTTGTGGGATTTCACTGGCGAGCTTGCCCATGCCCACAGTATAAGCGAAGTGGCCGGTGGTAATTTTATGCTCTTCGATAATGGACTGCATACGATATACATTGGCTTTTCCAGGATAATAGAGGTCGACCCCCGGTCTATGAAAATTGTATGGGAATATAAAGAAGATTCTATAGCCAGTTTTTATTCATCAATACTGGGAGGCTGCCAGAGACTGGGTAATGGAAATACTTTGATATGTGATTCTTCAAACGGAAGGATAGTAGAAGTCACTCCTGAAAAGGAAGTAATATGGGAATATGTCAGCCCTTATTATCATGATCATAATTTATATGGACATAGTAATATTATTATAGATGCAAAACGCTATCCCCCTGAATATCCAGCATTTAAAGACAAAGATTGGTTATTTTAGATATTAAATATAATTATTTTGTATATTGAAAGGAACAAAAATGACAGACACAATGAAAGCTCTGGTATATTCAAAACCAGAAGACTTTGAGATAAAAGATGTACCAATACCTGATATTGCCCCAAACCAGATACTGCTTAAAGTAAAGACATGCGGAATATGCAAGACTGATGAACACATACATAAGGGACACTTCATATCAAAGTTTCCCCTGACTCCAGGTCATGAGTTTGCAGGAGTAATTGAAAAGATGGGGCCGGCAGTAAAGGGACTTAAAGTAGGCGACAGGGTGACATGTGATAATACAGTTCTATGCGGCACATGCTCCTGGTGCAAAAAGGATATGCCTCTATTCTGTGAAAACTTCTATTCGATGGGAGTGACAGGTCCCGGGGGATTTGCAGAGTATGCAGCGGTAAATTATGACAAATGCTTTAAGATATCCAAAGACCTATCATTTGATGAAGCTTCCTTTGCAGAGCCCACAGCATGCTCAATACACGGTATGGATACAATAGATGTTACCTTTGGTGATGAGGTGATACTATTTGGCTCAGGCCCCACAGGCATGATACTTGCCCAGCTTCTAAAATACGGCGGGGCATCACAGGTGGTGGTGGCAGCTCCCAAGAAGTTTAAGCTGGATGCTCTTAATAAAATGGGCATAAAAGATACTATACAGATAGATAGGAAAGACTGGAAGGCAAATGATAAGCTTATAGAAAGTCTATATCCTGCTGGCTTCGATATTGTGGTAGATGCCACAGGGGCGTCTTCTGTAATACAGGAAGCTTTAAAGTTTACCAGAAGAGGAGCAAAGCTTGTTATCTACGGAGTGTGCGACGAGTCTGAGACCATTACAGTATCTCCATATGAGATATTTGAAAAGGAGCTAAAGATAATAGGATCATTTTGCCAGACGCATTGCTTTGACCGGGCCGTAAAGTATCTGGAGGAAGGAATAGTAGAGGTGGCTCCGATGATAACCCATAGATTTAGTCTTGATGACTATGCCAGGGGCTTAGAGATAGTGATGAGTGGAAAAGATAATATTAAGGTAATGATAAATCCATA
>CAYRTF010000029.1:0-12872 GCA_964427165.1 uncultured Actinomycetota bacterium
GTGCAGATCAGTATCATTGTATTATGGTTAAAGATTTATTAATATACCAATAGGAGGCGATAATAATGCTTAAGAAATCTGGAAATGAGATCAGTATCTCCGGACTTGAGGAAGTGTATGACTATCTGTCCCCCGGTAATCATGTAATATCGGCATACTTGCTTGTGGACGGTCTCAGGACTTCAAAAAAAGATTATCTTACCAGGTTAAACTCCATGGTAAAGGAAAAAAAGAACAGCCTGGATGAAAGCACCGATCTTGACAGGAGTCAAAAAAAGAAGGCCGCTTCTGCTCTTGATAAGGTGAAAACATATTTAAGTGAAAAATTTAAGGCGGACTCGACAAGGACCGTTATAATATTTGCTTCTACAGATGGCTTTTGGAAAGAAATAAGACTGCCGTTCATTTTACGTTCGAGGATTGTGATAGATCCCAAACCATATATACAAAATCTAAGGGCATATCTCAAGAATTATAAAAGTTATGGGATTCTCTTAATAGACCGTGAAAAAGCACAGATATATTCAGCATACCTGCATGAGATCAGGGAATACCTCGCTGCATTTATAAGCGATGTACCGCCCAGAGTAAACTATAGGAGTCAGTCGGTTTTGCGTGAAAAGAAGATACTTGGCAGGCATGAAGAAAAACTTCATCATTTTTTTAAGACAATAAATAATAGGACCCTGGAGCTGTTCAGGGATAGAAAATTCGATTATCTTATCCTTGCAGGAAGAAACGATATAGTGTCAGGATTTAATAATTATCTTCACAGCTATCTTCAGTTAAAATATATCGGCAGGATAGATGCGGGACCTGATACCAGTATTAACTCAATAAAAAGTAAAGCCATGGAAATAATCGATCTCTATGAGTTAAAGAATAAGAATAAGCTAATAGATGATCTAATAGATGAATATAATCCTAATGGGCTCGGGGTGCTCGGCATAGATGCTGTTATCAAAGCTCTTATCAGGGACCAGATAAGGGTACTTATCTATGACAAGAATTTTTCCCACACCGGGTATGTGTGCAGAAATTGTAATTATCTTTCTGCAAGTCCTGTAGAGAGTTGCCCATACTGTGAGGGGAAGCTCCTGTATTATAATGAAATAGTAGATGAGATCGTTGAGAATGCCCTTGACCAGGGATGCGAGATAGTAGATCTTGAAGGAAACGAGCGCTTTAAGAAAGCAGGCAGCATAGGAGCGGTGCTAAGATATATACATGAGAGGTAGGAGCCTGCCCTCTGGGCCAGTTTCCGGATAGGGGCTTCCAGGATTATTTCTTTTTCTTCAGCTTAGTGAGTTCATTGGTAAACTGCCTGACACTATTGAATTGTTTATAAACTGAAGCAAACCTTATATAGGCAACTTTATCCAGGTCCCTGAGTCTCTTAAGCACAAGATTACCAAGATCTTTGGAACGTATCTCGCTTCCAGGAAGATTGTGTATCTCGTTTTCAATATCATCGACAAGAAGATCGAGGGTTTCGGCACTTATATTTCTTTTTATACATGCCCTTATCAAACCGCTCATAAGTTTATTTCTGTCGAAAGGTTCTCTTGTATTATCTTTTTTAATGATGGCAATGGGCTTGACCTCGATCCTCTCATAGGTCGTAAACCTCTTCCCGCATTTTTCACATTCCCTTCTTCTCCTTACAGAATCACTTGAATCTGTAAGTCTTGAATCTACCACCTTTGTATCAGCATTGGCACAATAGGGACATTTCACGATTATCCTCTTTCTCTATCTTTTTCTCTCCTGATTTTTCTAAACTCCTCTAAAAAAAGGCTTAAAAAGTTTCTTTATTATAGGACTTATATCCCTCCGTCTCCCGGTAAAATATGAAATCAAAAGACTCAGGCATTTTAATAAATAGATCAGCATTACAAGAAGGCCGAAAATAAGCCATAAATAGCTTCCCTCCCATATCCACATGAAAAATGAAAAAAGAAAATAACTGGCAGTTGTAGCAAGGTATGTGTCTTTGATCAAAACAAGTGTTAGGGGCATTATTATCAGGCAAAGTACCAGGATGGACCAGGGAGACAAAAAAAGCAGGCTCCCTATAAATGTTGCGACCCCTTTACCTCCCTTAAATCCAATATAGATCATCCAGTTATGCCCGGTAACCGCAGCAACAACGGCCCACAGCACGATGTAGGGGTGTCCGCCGGAAAACCTGTTGGCGAGATATGCCACCAAAAAACCCTTGCCTATATCAGCCAGCACCACCAGTGTACCTGCTACTTTTCCAATACTGGAGAAAGCATTCATCCCGCCAATATTGCCTGATCCGGTTTTAGAGATATTGATCCCCTTTATCTTCCCGGCAATATAAGCCGAAGGAAATGCTCCGATTAAATATGAAGCCAGGAGTATGACCCCTGTATTGAGATAAAAGTTTCCTGTTAACATTGATCAACTACCTAAAATCAATTTCTATATATATAGAATCGTCTTTTGATTATAGCATAAAGGAAATGCTTAAAAAAATAGGTACAATAGTGCAAACAGGCAGACTCCAGACAGAAAATTTTGAATAGTGGGACATCATAGTGATCATCCTTTTATAATCAAAAACATGATTCCGTTTAAGACAAATACGATATTAAGCAATATTATGTATTAGTTAGAACTCCTGGCTATTTTGGTCACAATGCCAGCTTATATATATTAAGTACATCACGCTTTTTAAGTTCCATATATTTTCCTATGGGTCCGAACAGCATGGTTTTTCCGGCCATCTCTTCAAACCCCTCTTCTCCTGCCCCAATATCCTCCAGGGATGTAGGAAGGCCGAGGTTTTTAAAGAATGACACAAGTCTTTCAATGCCTTCGAGGACGATGTTTTCCTGTGTCCCAAAACATGGATCTATATCAAATACTCTTACTGCAAATTTATAGAATATTTCCATATCTTTCCTGTATACATATTTCATCCAGGCAGGGAACATAATGGCCACTGCAGCGCCGTGCGGAGTATCATAATAAGTGCTGAGCTCATGAGCAAGTTTATGCGTCCCCCAGTCCCCTGTTCTTCCCGTGCTAAGCAGATCATTGTGTGCCAGGCTGCCTGCCCACATTATTTCAGCCCTGGGATTATAATCTTTGGAGTTTTTGAACATGAGGGGAGTATTCTCTATAACAGTTTTCAAAACCGATTCACAGAGCCTGTCGGTCAGGTCGACATTACGGGTCCTTGTAAAGTATCTTTCCATTACATGCGCCATTATATCAGCTGCTCCATAGGATAGTTGTTCAGGTAAAAGTGTAAAGGTGAGCACGGGATCAAGAATGGCAAATACCGGTCTTATGAGATCATGGTGATATCCCCTTTTTATCATTCCTTCTTCATTGGTGATGACTGTCACATCACTGGACTCACTTCCGGCTGCGGGTATAGTAAGCACAACTCCTATCGGAAGTGCCGAAACAGGCTTTGCTTTTCCGGTAAGGAAATCCCACATACTATCTCCTTTATACGGTACATTGAGTGCAATAGCTTTGGCCGAATCGATAACACTGCCTCCCCCTGCTGCAAGGATAAAGCCGATATTATTTTCCCGGCATATCCGCGAGCCCTTGATCGTTGGTCCAAGCCTGGGATTGGGCCCCACACCTCCAAGTTCAAATATCTCTATACCCTCTTTCTTCAAAGATGCAATGATCTCATCATAAAGTCCCGATTTCTTTATACTTCCCATACCGTAGTGAAGTAGTACTTTTTTAGAATATTTCTTAACTTCTTTTCCTATTTCTTTATGAGTGTTGCGGCCAAAAATTATTTTAGTCGGATTCTTGTAAACAAAGTTTTCCAATTATGCCTCTCCTGAAATATAATTGTTTGAATGTTTTTTTATTCTAACAGAATTATATGAAATATTACAAAAATTCTATTTATTGCATACGATCTAGAAATGGCTAGAATATTTATCTATAAGGCCAATTAAAATATTAAGGAGGATTCCCATGCTGATAGTCCAGGTTCAGGTCCATGTCAAAAAGGGCATGACAGAGCAGTTTATTGAAGCAACAAAAATTAATGCCTCAAAAAGTATTTATGAGCCGGGAATTATGCGTTTCGATATTATCCAGGAAAAAGAAGATCAGGAAAGATTTATCCTGATAGAGGTTTACAGGAATAGTGATGCTCCAGCAAAACATAAAGAGACTGAACACTATGACCAATGGCGGGAAGCGGTAGAACCCATGATGGCAGAACCAAGAAAAAGTATTAAATATATAAATATCTTTCCAGATGATAATGGATGGTAACCCGGGATCATATGATCACTAGCTTATAAATCAATAATCTGTCCCTTATTTATGCAGCTGGTACTGGTATTTATAAAGTTTATGGTAGATACCTTTAGCCTTCAGAAGTTCCCTGTGGGTGCCCCTTTCAATGATCTCACCATGTGAAAGCACTATTATCTTATCCACATTTTTTATAGTGGACAGTCTGTGGGCTATGACTATGGTGGTCCTTTTCTCCATTATCCTGGAGAGGGCATCCTGGATCAGTGCCTCTATCTCTGAGTCTATGCTGGATGTGGCCTCATCAAGGACGAGCAGTACTTCGGGATTAAATACAAGTGCCCTTGCAAAGGCAATAAGCTGTCTCTGGCCCACTGATAATACCTGGCCCCTTTCCTTGACCTCAAAATCATACTGGCCGGGAAGCTTTTTGATAAACTTATGGGCATTCACATATTTAGAAGCCTCAACTACTTTCTCGATACTGATATTCTTATTGCCCAGCCTTATATTATCGAGGACCGTACCGGAGAATAAAAATACATCCTGCATCACAACACCTATATGCCGCCTGAGGTCCTGAAGGTTGAATCTCTTTATATCAATGCCATCAAGAAGTATTGTCCCTTTTTGAATATCATAGAACCTGTTCATGAGGTTTATGATGGAGGTCTTTCCCGAGCCTGTGGCTCCTACAAAAGCGACACTCTGGCCGGCATGAAGGTCAAAGGAAATATCTTTAAGGATGTAATTGTCCTCATTATATGCAAACCAGACCTTTTTGAATTTGATATTGCCTTTTACCCGCTCCACCCTTGCAGGATCTGCAGGGGAGGTAATGGCTGGTCTTAGGTCAAGCAGGTTAAATATCCTTTCCGATGCTGCGATAGCTTCCTGGAGGATGCCGAATTTCTCACTCAGGTCGCTTATGGGATGGAAGAATTTCTCGACATATTGTATAAAGGCCACCAGTGTGCCAAGCGTAAGCATATTCCTGATGACCTGGCCCCCTCCGTACCATACGACCAGAGCCACGGCAAGGGTGCTTATAAGTATTACAACAGGAAAAAATACTGCATAGTAGAGGATGGTCCTGAGGTATGTGGTCAAATAATCTCTATTAAGCAAGGAAAATTCATCATTATTTTCTTTCTGCCTGTTAAATATCTTTGTAGTATTTATGCCCGAGATGGATTCCTGCAGGAATGAGTTTATATTCGATATTTTTGTCCGGATTATCCTGAATGTCACCCTTACTTTTGACCTGAAGATAAAAGTCGCTACGGCAAGCAGTATGAGAACAGAGAAAGTAACAAGTGAAAGTTTCCAGTCCAATGCAAGCATTATGGCCATGATCCCTACTATCATGAATATATCACCGAATAGGGTCACGATACCGGATGAGAGCATCTCATTTAGACTCTGGACATCAGTGGTGACCCTCGTCATCACCCTGCCGACCGGATTCCTGTCAAAATATGACATAGGCAGTTTCTGGATATGGGAAAATATCTCCATTCTCATATCATACATTATCTTCTGCCCCATATATTCAGTATAGTATCCCTGGAAATACCTGATCACAAATTCAAATAATATTACCAGTCCATAGAGAAGGACTATATAGAGGAGCCCATCAGGCTTGCCCACAATAATATAATTGTCGATAGCAAGTTTAATAAGATACGGCCCCATTACCTGAAGTCCTGCGGTAAGCAGCAGCAGGAATATTGTAAATCCCAGCAGATGCCAGTAGGGTTTTATAAACTTAAATAACCTGGAGGCCGTTTTTCTGTCAAACGACTTCCCGTCAAGTTCTTTTTCATAAAAACCATCGATCAATTCAATTCCTCCGGGTCATAATTCTTCATCGAGCTCTTCTGCTAATTGCTGCCTCTTGTAGAGGTTCTTATAGATCGTGCATTTTGTCATAAGTTCACTGTGTTTTCCCATAGAGTCTATTTTCCCTTCATCAAGTACGATAATAAGGTCAGAGTCTTTAATGGTCGAGATCCTATGTGAGATAATAATTGTAGTAATATCTGCGGTCTCAGCCTTAAGATCCTTGAGAATGGATTCCTCAGTATTAGTGTCAACATTTGAAAATGAATCATCAAGTATCAATACTTGGGGTTTGGCTACAAGCGCCCTTGCGATCGCAAGCCTTTGTTTCTGGCCGCCTGAGAGGGTTACCCCTCTTTCCCCGATCAAGGTATCGTAGGAATCGGCAAATCCTGAGATATCGGTATGCAGATGGGAAATATTCGAAGCCTTGAGAACCCTGTCTAAGATCTCCTTTTCGCTCAAACCATCCATAGTGCCCTCAGCACCGAATAATATATTTTCCTTTATGGTCCTGGAAAAAAGAAAAGGCATCTGGGTCACATACCCTATGCTTCCTCTCAGGTGGTCCAGGGTATAAGACCTTATATTTTTTCCGTCTAAAAATATCTTCCCCTTCTGCGGATCATCAAGTCTCGGAAGAAGATTTACAAGTGTTGATTTTCCTGAGCCGGTAAATCCTACGATGCCGGCCTGCATACCTGCACTTATATCAAAGTTTATATCTTCAAGCACCCAGCTGTCTTTTGAGGCTGAAGAAACATCATTAAAATCCTTAAAGTTTTCCATGATAAGACTCTTTGTATTTTTTTCCAGGCGGTACTTGAAATAAACACCTGAAAAGCTGATGTCCCCCTTAAAAGTCTTTGATGGAGATGGTCTTTTCGGGCTTACTATCCCGGGCTTTATTTTAAAGATATTGTTTATCCTCTTCATGGATACCGACCCCCGCTGTATCAGGTTTATTACCCATCCCAGGGAAATAAGGGGCCAGGTGATAGAACCTATATAGGCAGAAAACTGCACAAATTGTCCAAGCGTGAGTGTCCCGGCTATTACCTGCCTGCCGCCGACGAGCAGTACCACGAGAGTACCTATCCCGCCGATAAATATCATTGACGGCCAGAACACGCTCCTTACCCTGGCAAGGGAGAGATTTCTGTTTATGTATTCCAGGTTCAGTTTCGAGAATATATTCCTTTCATTTTTTTCCTGTGTAAATGACTTTATTACCTTTATCCCGGCAATGCTTTCCTGTGTACGGGCGGAAAGAACAGCATACTGTTCCTGTGAACTTTTAAACCGGCTGTAAAGCATGGCGCTTAATTTGCTTACAATAAAAGGGAGGATGGGAATAGCGATCAGCGAATAAAGGGATAATTTGATATCTATCAGAAACATCACTGTAAGTGTGGTAATAAAAATAAAAATTGTATTGAATAGATTCATAAGACCGGGACCCAAAAAATTTCTGATAGCCTCAAGGTCATTGGTCATAAGTGCCATGATACTTCCCGTCCGCGTATTTGTAAAAAAGGACGAGTCCAGGTTTTGAAGATGGGCAAAAAAATCGGTCCTTATGCTGTATTCGATCTTCCTGGAAATACCTATCATTATTTTTCTCATATAATACCTGAAGACACCCTGAAGTGCCGCGATCCCCACAAGAAAACCCGCATATCTCAATAGAAATGTTGTGTCAGGCAGTCTTTCAATACTGTCGATTGCGTTTTTAAGGATCCAGGGTATAAGGAGTGCAAGCCCGTCAGTAAGAAGGATATATAATACACTTCCGCTGAAGTGGAGTCTGTGCTTTTTTAAATATTTTAAAAGCGTTCTGAGCTCTTTTATTTGTGTCTCCTTACAGGGTCTGCCAGCCGGCAAATGGACGGTATTTTAATGTATCTGTACCAAATATCATTCCTATAATAATCCAGTAAATCGATTCCATTCATATATTGTATCAATAAAAGACATTAAGACTAAAATTATAATCATTTTTTTTCTAAAGTAAATTTGAAACCCGTATTGATTTTTAGAAACATAGGAGTAAAATACCTCTCTATTATTTAATTTTTATACCCTGGAGAAAACATGGAGATAGGAAATATTTTGTGGCCGATAATCATATTCTTTGCTATCACAGTTGCGGTAAGCATAGGTACATTGCGCCTGATCTTAATGGTCAGGGGCCAGCGCTTCCTGTCTATAATTATAGGGTTTTTTGAAGCAAGCATCGGTATAGCGGCCATAGCAAAGATAATCAGGGATGTCTCGGGGATATATTCAATACTGGCATATGGGGCAGGATTTGCCACAGGACTTTTTATCGGGATGGTAATATCTGATAAGATCTCTAAAAATATAATGAGTACTAATATAATATCCAATAAATTCCATACTGAAATAGAAGAAGTGCTCCGTGAGAATGGATTTGGAGTTACCAGTTTCTATGGCAATGGAAAAGATGGAAATCTAAAGATATTGAATGTGATCTGCAGGAACACCAAGCTGATTATGTTAAATAAAATAGTCTGCGGGCAGGATCCGGGAGCCTTCCTTGTAACTCACCGGCTGGAAGGTTTGAGAGGCGGATTTTTCTATGACATGAAGCCCGGACGGTGACATAGGATAAGTATCTCTTGAGTATAAATTCAGGGAGACTGAATATGGCCATTAAGGCGGCTACCTGTTTGCCGGAGTTGAGGGAGCAGGACCCTCTTTGTCCCCCGCAGAAAACATATCATTTGCATCGTCCTGCAGTCCGGAAAACTCTTCAAGCAGGGCTCTGTTTATATCATCCAGGGCGGTTTTATAGTTTTTCACGTCAACAAAATCCTTAAAATCATCTATAATATTTTCGGCTGTGGGATTTATAGGGTCGCCGATAAAAACATTGATCCTCTGGAATGTATTGACGATTATTGAGATTATTCCCTCGGCCACATTGCTCCTGGCGATGAAGCTGTCCGGATGCACTCCTTTGCGCAGATTATGAATATAGACGGGGATTATAGGTAGTCTGGTCTTATAGCTCAGATAAGCAGCGCCACCTTTAAATGAGTCAAGCTTGCCTTCCTTGTTCAGCCTGCCCTCAGGATAAATCCCGAACAGCACATTCTTTTTACTGGATATGGTAAAGAGTTCTTTAAAGGTGGAAGCATTTTTCATAAAATGCTTCTTGTAAATGGGGAAGCTATTGGCAAATCTTCTCATAAAATAGTTTGTAAGCCTGGTGCCAAAATTATCCGATGAGGCTACAAAATAGATCTTCTTTCTGACTGCTCCCAGAAGCACTATCGGGTCGGCCCCGGTTGTATGGTTTATTGCAAGTATTGCTGAGGAATCTTTTGGTATCTTGTTATGGTCAAAAACCCTGATCCTTACAAATAATTTAAAGAAATTAATAAACAATACCCTCGGTATGCTAAAAAAGAAATCTGCAATTTTTGCTTTGAATTCTCTCATCACATATATATTATAATATTACATAACTTCTATAAATCATAAATTAAAAAGTCTCAAGATCTCTTTAAAATAATTATTTTTATTTATTGCCGCAAAAGAGTGAGGTAGTGGAAAATGTCCCTTACAGGTTTTCCTATCCTTGAATGATTACTATCGTTAATGATAAACTTTCCCTGTAGATTTTCTGACAATAAGTTTGGGTTCGATCATTGTCACTTTAGGCTTTTCTTCATTAACTTTCTCTATCCTGGAAAGCAGCTGATTGCAAACAATTTTTGCGACTTTTATCTTGGGATAATGAATTGTAGTCAGTCTGGGTAGACTATAATCACTTATATCTATATCATCATAGCCGACAACAGAGATGTCTTCAGGTACTCTGAGGCCTGAATCAAATATAGCCCTGATAGCTCCTATGGCTATTATATCGTTGATCGCAAATACTGCAGTTGGTTTAATCTCCTGTTTAAGGAGTTTAAGCATTGCATTGTAACCGTCCCTATAGCTGAAACTTTCACTGCGTATTATAAAACCATTTGATAATTGAAGATTATTATTTTTTAGGGCATCCATAAACCCTTTTTTCCTATCAAGGGAATGTGAATGATCAACATATCTATCAATATACCCTATTTTTTGATGACCTAATTTTACTAGATGTTCTGCAGCGAGATAGCCTCCCCGCTTATTGTCATTTAAAACCACATCCATATTTACATCGATTATCCGGTCAAATATTATAATAGGTATCTTATTCCTTATTTTTTCAATATGGGGTGACCTGAAATTAACTGGCATAAGTATTAATCCGTCTACCATTTTTGTACGCAAAGTGTTTATACATTCGATTTCCTTTTCTAGATCAAATGAAGAATTGCAGACAATAGTATTGTAATTAGATGAAAATAATATTTTTTCAATATTATTTGATAGATCACTGAAAAGAGGAATAGATGCATGCCCTAAATATGCTGAGAGTACAGGAAGAAAAGCATACAGGTCTATTCCTTGTGCCTGTATTTTCTGTAATGAATGAACACAAAAACTATGCCGGACATCATGTTCGCGAGGGCCTTTCCCTTTCCCATAATGATGGATTCCAGCTTTTTCCAGACAATACCTGAACCAATAATATATCATACTGCGGTTAAGTTTTTGCCTGTACTTTCCCTTGAAAAAGTAGCTATCGCTCTCAGAGCTTTGGCAAAATCGCAGATAGTATTGCTGCATAATTTTAGCCAGGGAATCAGAAAGGGGTACTATCCTGTCTTTTTTAAGTTTTCCCTCCCTTATTGTAATGACCCTTAAGGTAAAATCCACATCGCTTGCTTTTAGGTTTGCTGCTTCCGATGCCCTCAGCCCACAACCATATATCAGACGAAGAAGTACCGGAACTGTAAAATGCCTCATACTTCCGGGATATGGTTTTATGTTATCGCTTGCATAAAAAAGCTTTTCTATCTCGCGCTTGCTAAAGATGTATGGTATATACTCAGTTACATGAAATTTTGGTATATCGGGAAGCACGACTCGATAGCCGTGCTGGCGAGCATATTTTAGCATCTGCAGTGTGCAATTAAAGCGTGTCCTTTGTGTTTTAACCTTTTCTCCCTTACGCAGGGACAGCCAGTCTTCGATCATCTGAGTGGGTATTTCATAACCGGTCACGGTATAATTAATCGTAAAGACCGAAAAATTATAGAGTATACCTTCCTCGGTATAATATTTATATCCAAGGCAGCGTTTAAAGCAGATAAAATCAGAAATTATCCCTGAAAGTTTATCCACTGGAGGACGTTTTAATATGACTGTATCTCCCATCAGAACACCTCCCCTCGAGCCCGGTTCCAGTCAAACTCTGGTACTTTAAGGCTGCATCTTCTGAGATTATTGATGTCTATCTTAAGGTATATTGCAGTTATCCGGGTGTCACTGTGCCCTAAAATCTCAGAAATTACCGGTAAGGGGATATTCTCCTCCAGCAATACACTGGCAAGTGTGCTTCGCATTGCATGCGGACCCTGGCTACGGCCAGGTGTACTTTTTATTCCTGCTTTGTTAACATACTTTTTCACTATAGCGGACATACCGGGAGCGCTTATGGGGCCTATCGGGCTTATGTGTCTTAAAAAAATGACGTCACTGTCTGAGACCGGTCTTCCATGTTTAATATAATTTATAACGGCTAGTCCAATATCTTCAAAAAGCGGTAGAACTATGGGTTTGCCTGTTTTATGCATAACCAGTTCAATCATGTTCTTTTCCCAATGGATATTAGAAAACTTCATATTCCTTATATCTATTGACCGCAGTCCCAGCCTGTATGCTATCATAATTATTGCATAATCACGCTTTCCAATAGGGCTTGCCCTATCAATGGCCTTCAATATCTTTTGTACTTCATCTTTGGTAAATGTAGAAGGTATTTTGGATGCTCTTATAAAGTGAACTGATGGAACTATATCGGAATAATCATTATCTACAGCCCCTTTTTGTTTTAAATACCTTAAAAACACCCGCAGTGAACAAAGAGAGTTGTATGTTGTTGAGGTAGTGTATGTTGCAAATATATTGCAGTAGTCAAGAATAATAGCGGGAGTAATTTGATCAAATGAAAAGATGTGATACTCCTCCAGGTACAGAAGGAACTTACCAATATATCTATTGTAATTGGTCAGAGTCGATTCTGAAAACTGGTATCTTGTTTTCTGGTATTTTTTAAACTCCTCCAGGTCAGAATGAAAATGTCTTAAGGAATCTTTACAGGAAGTGGTATTTTTTGGGAAGATCATTCCATGTTGGATATAATCGTTTAAAAGCTTGATTGCCCGGGCGCGTGTTTTATCCTGTTTGCTAAGGGGTGTAAATACAGTTATTTTATAGATCTTTTCTAAAAATACCATGCCTGTTTGCGGAGAATATGAATCGATGCTATGGTCAGCTTCGAATTTTAGGAGTTCATTCCAGCAGGTTTGATAGCACCATATGGTTGCCGGCTTAAACCCCTGCTTTGATAACTCCTTCTTTACTTTTTCAATTAACAGTTCTGTATTACTTTTAGGGATTGGTGTCTTCATTTATGACCTCCTTGATATGATTAATAAATGTTTTAAACCATATAGGAAGTCTTAAATAATGGGAAGTTATTTTGAATAAATATCAGTAAATGTGCTGGGAGTTTTCATCAACTTCCCATTATATTTAAATTCTCATTTCGTCTTTAATGGGAAGCTTCCCATTAAAGACGTCGATTTATTGACATAAATGAGGCCTTTCCCGAAGAATGCAAGTATGTT
>CAYRTF010000030.1:0-12756 GCA_964427165.1 uncultured Actinomycetota bacterium
AAATGTATCAATAATAGGGAAAACAGTATCCGGCAGAGTGATCATGGATATGGAGGAAATAGAGACCGTAATAAAGGAAAAAAACATGGAGATCGCCATTATAGCCGTACCTCCTGAAGAAGCTCAGAAAGTAGCTGATACACTTGTAGGTGCCGGAATAAAAGTTATTATGAATTATACATCCATTCCCATAAAAGTACCTAAAAAAGTAAAGATCGAAACGACAGATCCTATTGAAAAATTGCTTCACACTCTGTATTATTTATCACATACGGGATATGCAGAATTAAATAGCTTTAAGCATAAATAATACAAAAGTACCATAATAGAATTCAAGATATGAACAGAGTGAAAGGTTGCTTCATCACTATTGTCAGTATTTTCGTCCTGGCAGTAATAATCCTTTTGTGCATCACGCTTATAGATACCGGTTCAACGGCCGGGGGGAAAAGATCTCCTTCTGTAACTCAGCTATTCTCTTCAAGGGACATTCTTTTCCTGGGACTTGACGAAAGGGAGGACAGCAATAGCTTCAAAGGCAGGACAGATACCATTATCATATTCCATATACCCGGCCAGGGAAATAATGAGACCCTTATTTCCATTCCAAGGGATACAAGAGTGTATCTGGATGAAAAGGGATGGAACAAGATAAATGCAGCCTATGTTTACGGCGGTACGGAGATGACCAAACAGGAAATACTGGAGCTAACGGGAATCAATATTGACCGTGTCATGATAATTAATTTCAATGGTTTTAAACGGATTATAGATATACTCGGCGGAGTAAAGATAGTGGTTGATGAACCCCTTCACGACCCCCTCTCGGGAGCGGATTTTGAACCTGGAGAATATCTTATGGATGGGGATCAGGCGCTTTCTTTTGCCAGGTGCAGGTCGACAGCCAGGGCCGATCTTGACCGTATGAACCGGCAGCAGTATCTTCTTGATGAACTTATCAAGCAAAAGGCTAACCTTTCTACCGTCTCAAGGATTTTGAATCCATTCGATGATGCATCTGATATATTCACAGTTTTAAATGAGGAGACAAGATCGGATCTTACCATATGGGATTTTTGTTCCATTGGTTTTGTGTTATTATTCTCAAATAAGGATATAGACCGGGTTACCATACCAACACAGCCTGCAAATATAGATGGTATAAGTTATTTGCTGGCAGATGATGAGGAAGTAAAAAGCTTTCTTTCAGAGTATTTAAAATAGTGTACTTCTTTAGATAAACTGGAGAAATATCCATGGTTTTTATCAAAGGATCTACAGGAGGAGATAATGGCTATTTTCTGTAATAGCGAGATAATGAGTGCTATAAAAGGGATAAAGCTGCCAGGAGAAAAATCAGAGATAATCGATTATATAGATAAAAATTCAAGCATAAGTGAGGCATCAAAAATAGCCCTCAATAAACTGGCCGACAAAGTATATAATTCTACTGATGAAATATGTGAGAATATAAAGATAGTATGTGATCTTGAGATCAGGAATGCTCTTGCGGAGATGGATCTTCCTGCTGATAAAAATGAAATACTTGATTATGTAAGATTTAGAAACTTCTCTGAGTTTGTAGTGCAATCCCTGGAGAATCTGCCCGATGGATACACATTCGATGATATATCTGACATTTGCAGCGAGCTTTAATACTTATATTTAAAATATTTGATCAAATAATAGATACAGGAGACAGTAAAGTGGCTAAAGATATGGATATTAGCATTGCAAACCTATCCTGCCTTACCCAAAAGGATGAGTTTTTATTGCAGGTATCCAGCAAGTCGAGCGATATAACAAAATTTATAAAAAGTGAGATCCCGGCCGGGGAAAGAAGCTGGCTTACTGATCTTAAAAGCTGGAAGATCAAGATCAAATGGCTGCTCAAGATCAGCGAGCTCTGCCTTAATGAGTATGACCAGGTATTCTTCGACTGCGGGGAAGAATTACTGGACCTTAATGATTCAGGGAATTACCAGTCTTTCCGGGAAAAAATAATCGAAGAATTGATGTAGTAATGCTGGTTATTTGCTATAATTCATAATTTGTTGCCTGGTGGCGGAATTGTTTATATTCTCCAGTCCATAAGGTATTTTTATAACTCTATATAATGCAGGAGGCATTTATATGATATCTAGGTATACCACAAAAGAAATGGGTGAGATCTGGGGGGATGAAAATAAGTTTGCAAAATGGCTGGAAGTAGAGAAAGCAGTAGCATTGGCACAGGCAGAGCTTGGAATGATCCCTGAAAAAGCTGCAAAAGATATTAATACCAGATCAAGGTTTGACATAAAAAAGATCGAAGAGATCGAATCAAAAACCCATCATGACGTAATAGCATTTCTGACAGATGTTTCCTCGCATCTCGGTGACTCATCAAAGTACCTTCACTATGGGCTTACCTCTTCAGATGTGGGGGACACGGCTCTATCGCTTCAGATACTGGACGCTGTGGAGGTAGTGGAAAAAAAGATGGTAAAGCTTTTGGACCTCCTCAAGGAAAAGGCAAAAAAATATGCACACACTGTTATGGTGGGAAGGACACATGGCATACATGCCGAACCGGTGACGCTCGGGCTGAAATTCTGTATGTATGCTTTCGAGATGTCCAGGAACCTCGAAAGGCTGGCGGCTGCCCGCAAGTCGATGAGCTATGGTAAAATATCCGGTGCCGTGGGTACATATGCAAACACCAATCCACAGCTTGAGAAGAAAGTATGTGACATACTCGGGTTAAAACCTGCACCTGTATCCACCCAGATAATCCAGAGGGACAGGCATGCACAGATCGTATCGGCGCTTGCCATAACCGGCGCTACACTTGAAAAGCTGGCCCTCGAAGTCAGGAACCTCCAGAGGACCGATGTCAAGGAGCTTGAGGAACCTTTTGCAAAAGGCCAGAAAGGGTCCTCTGCGATGCCCCATAAGAAAAATCCCATATTGTGCGAAAGGATATGCGGGCTTGCCAGGATCTTAAGGTCAAATACTATAGCTGCCATGGAAAATATTGCTCTCTGGCACGAAAGGGACATTTCCCATTCTTCTGCTGAAAGAGTCATATTCCCTGACAGTTTTGCCATACTGGATTATATCCTTGATAAGGCGTATTTTGTTGTAGATGGGCTGGGTGTTATAGAAAATAATATGAAACGAAATCTTATGAAATATGGCGGGATAATATTTTCACAGAGAGTACTGCTTGCCTTGATCGATAAAGGGATGGACCGCGATGATGCATACTTGATAGTCCAGTCAACAGCTCATGACGCATGGAACGATGAAGGAAGCTTCAGGGAAAATATCTCCAGGGATAAGAGAGTGAAGGAACTGTTTAGCACGGAAGAGTTTGAGGAGCTTTTTGACTATAATTATCATCTAAGATATATAGATGAAATAATCGGCAGATTGAATAATATATAATAAGTGATTTTTTAGGCTGCAGGAAGGACAAAGGTATTGCTACATTTCTACCGTGCTATTAGAGAAGATCTTGAATATTGTTTCTATATCGAGGCCAGGCACAAACTTAACTCCCGTGAGCTTCATACGCTCAGCTGGCTTCTCTCAGAGACTTTCGAACCCGATAAATTCTCCCAGGCTCCTATCATCGGAAATGGAAATATAATTGAACTCGGCCCCCGAATGAATTTTGAGACCGCTTATTCTACAAATGCAGTAGCAATATGCCATTCCTGCGGCCTTGACAGTATAATCCGGCTTGAAAGATCAAGGAGATACCTGCCGGCTAAAGATACTGACAGGGAAGTATTCATAAGTGCAAATCACGACAGGATGACAGAAACTCTATATGATAAACCACTGGAATCCTTTAAGATTGGAATAATACCGGAAAAGGTATGCACAGTTCTTATTATGGAGAAAGGCATTGCGGCACTCGAAGAGATAAATGACAGGATGGGGCTCGGGCTGGACAGCTGGGATATAGATTTTTACTTTGATCTTTTTGCAAACAAGATCGGCCGGAACCCCACCGATGTCGAATGTTTCCAGCTCAGCCAGGCAAATAGTGAGCACTCAAGGCACTGGTTTTTTAAAGGTAAGTTGATCCTTGATGGAAAAGAGGTCCCTGAAACTTTATTTCAACTTATCCAGGCTCCCCTGGAGGCCAATCCTTCAAACAGCCTTATAGCATTTAAGGATAATTCCAGTGCGATAAAGGGCTATAAGATATCTACGATAATGCCGTCCAGGCCGGGGACAAGTTCGCCATTTATTGAAAAACAGGCTACCTATCATCTGATACTTACAGCAGAGACACATAATTTTCCGAGCGGGATAGCCCCTTTCCCCGGGGCCGAGACAGGAACAGGCGGAAGAATAAGGGATGTCGAGGCTACCGGAAGAGGGGGACTTGTGGTGGCTGGTACCGCTGGTTACTGTACAGGAAATCTAAATATCCCTGATTATGATATTCCCGGTGAAGATAAGGATTTTATATACCCGTCAAATATGGCCGCTCCATTAGATATCATGATAGGGGAGAGTAATGGAGCATCCGATTATGGAAATAAATTCGGTGAGCCGGTGATCGGAGGTTTTACAAGGACCTTTGGACAGAGACTCCCTGACGGACAGAGACGCGAATGGGTGAAACCCATAATGTTCAGCGGCGGCATAGGACAGATGGATGGAAGGCATGTGGAAAAACAAGAACCTGCCGAAGGTATGCTTATAATCCAGATAGGAGGACCTGCTTACAGGATAGGAGTGGGCGGCGGTGCCGCATCCAGCCTTATACAGGAAGAGGCCCGGGAGGAGCTGGATTTCAATGCGGTCCAGAGAGGCAATGCCCAGATGGAGCAAAAGCTTAACCGTGTCATAAGGGCATGTATTGAAATGGGGGACGAGAATCCCATATTGAGTGTTCACGACCAGGGAGCAGGCGGTCCCTGTAATGTGCTGACAGAAATAGTCGAACCGGCAGGTGGAAGGATCGAGATAAGGAACATAGAGCTTGGCGACCGGACTATGTCAGTCCTGGAGATATGGAGCGCAGAATACCAGGAAAGAAATGCATTCCTTATTCCTGCCCGGAAACTTGATCTTCTCCGGTCCATCTGTGACAGGGAAAAGGTAAACCTCGAAAACCTTGGAGAGATAACCGGAGACGGAAGAATAGTGGTCAGTGATAAAGATGACGGTACCACTCCTGTTGATCTTGATCTTGGACAGATACTTTTAAATATACCACAGAAGACATTTGAGCTTGAAAGTATTGAAAAACCCTTAAAAAAACTTTATATCGGCCAGGACCTTTCCGCAGAGGATGCCCTGAGGATGGTATTTAAGCTTCCTTCTGTAGGTTCGAAAGGCTTTCTTGTACGGAAAGTCGACAGAAGCGTTACAGGACTTATCGCCCGCCAACAGTGCTGCGGACCATTGCAGCTTCCTGTATCTGATGTAGCTGTTACCGCGCAGAGCCACTTTGGCCATACCGGTGCTGCGATCTCCATAGGGGAGCAGCCTCTAAAGATCATGGTAGATGCTGCTGCTGGCGCAAGGATGTCAGCTGCCGAAGCACTCACAAATATGGTATGGGCAAAGATCAGCAGCCTGGAGGATATTAAATGTTCGGTAAACTGGATGTGGCCGGCAAAACTCCCCGGAGAGGGTGCCGAACTCCTGAAAGCGGCAAAGGCACTTAGCAGTATGATGAAGGACATAGGGATTGCTGCAGATGGAGGCAAGGATAGCGTATCAATGGCTGCTCAGGTAAAAGATGAGATAGTAAAGGCCCCCAATGAAGTAGTAATATCAGCCTACGGAAGTGTCCCGGATATAAGGAAAATAATAACGCCTGACATAAAAATGCCGGGTAGAAGCAAACTGGCATTGATAGATATCTCAGACGGCAAAAACCGTATGGGAGGTTCCGCGCTGGCCCAGGCGCTCGGGGAACTCGGAGGAGTCTCTCCCGATGTGGATGACACCCTGGGACTTGCCAGTACTTTTAATGCTGTCCAGAAGCTTATTGACAAAGATCTTATACTGGCGGGGCATGACAGAAGCGACGGGGGCCTTGCTACCACCATTATAGAAATGGCCATGTCGGGAAACTGCGGGATAGAAATAGATCTCCCTGCGTCAGGTGACAGTATTATCAGCCAGCTCTTTTCTGAAGAGCTTGGACTGGTAATAGAGTATAGTCCGGATAATGAGAAAGAAATAGTCGAAGTGCTGTCGCATCACGGGACCAGACTTATACCGCTTGGAGAGACATCTAAAGATAGAAAAGTCATTATCAGATCAGGGGAAAAGACAGTGATCGATAAAGATACTGGCACACTCCTATGCTGGTGGGAAGAAATAAGCGATAAGCTTGAAAAGGAGCAGATGGATCAGGGACTTGCCCTGGAACAGGCCGCTTCACACAAGAGGAATAATCCTGAATACAAACTGAGTTTTACGCCTGTCAGGACTCATGGGGAGATTCTGAAACAAAAAAATAAGCCCAGGGTGGCCATACTCCGCGAGGAAGGTAGCAATGGAGACAGGGAAATGGCTTCAGCATTTTATATGGCTGGCTTTGAAGTCTGGGATGTGGCTATGACCGATCTGCTATCTGGCGCAGTGTCGCTTGATGATTTCAGGGGTGCAGTGTTTGTAGGCGGTTTTTCATATGCCGATGTCCTTGACAGTGCAAAAGGCTGGGCAGGCACCATAAGATTCAATTCAGGGCTCAAGAGTATGTTCGACAGATTTTACGAAAGGCCCACTACATTCTCCCTGGGAGTCTGCAATGGATGCCAGCTGATGGCCCTTTTGGGCTGGGTACCCTGGAAGGGGCTTGAAGAAATAAAACAGCCAAGGTTTATAGCCAATCCTTCCGGAAGGTTCGAATCCAGGTGGGTCACAGTAGCTATAAACAGCAGTCCTTCGATAATGCTTGAAGGCATGGAAGGCTCAAGGCTCGGAGTATGGATAAATCACGGTGAAGGTTTCTTTAATTGCCCGGACAGCGAGGTCCTCAAAAAGATCAAGAAAAAGGGACTGATCCCAACAACATTTTTAGACGATAAGGGAAGTCCTACCGAGAAATATCCCTTTAACCCCAACAGCTCCCCGGAAGGAATATCTTCATTATGCTCGCTGGACGGCAGGCATCTGGCTATGATGCCTCACCCCGAAAGAGCATTCCTTGACTGGCAGTGGTCCTGGATGCCCGTGGACTGGAAAGAAAAGCTTAAAGCCTCGCCCTGGTTAAAGATGTTTCAGAATGCCAGGAGATGGTGTGACGTCTGCTGATGGGGCACATTTGAAGAATACGGGGGAACCGGATTTAACAATATTATATATTTGATATAATATTCTTTCGGTTTTTATTGGAGTGCACAGGATTTTAGATTAGAATAGGGGTGTATCCGGAAGTCTGGTCTGATCGTGCGGCCTGATCCGGAGAAGCAGAAAAAACGGTAAATATGAATATAGATAAAAACGCCAATAGCAGAGACGCAAAAGTGTTTGTGCCCGGAGAACGGATAAAAGATGAATGCGGTGTTTTTGGCATCTATGCACCTGAAAGAAAAGTAGCAGATATTATATTTTACGGTCTTCAGGCACTTCAGCACCGCGGGCAGGAAAGTGCCGGCATAGCTGTGTCTGATGGAGACGATATTCTAGTCTTTAAAGACCTTGGACTTGTCGCCCAGGTTTTCAATGAACAGAATATTGTACCTCTTATGGGGCATATAGGCATTGGCCATACCCGCTATTCTACAAGGGGTAAAAATATCTGGAAAAACTCCCAGCCGATATACAGGATGTTTAAGAATGAAAGCTTTGCTGTGGCACATAATGGAAACCTTATAAATATAAGCGAGCTAAGAAAAAAACAAGTTGCGAAAGGGATCAAATTCGAGACTACGACTGATACAGAGGTTGTAGCATCCCTTATTGAAGGTTCTTCCTGTGAAAATATAGAAGAAGCGGTAAAAGATGCAACTTCTAAACTCAAAGGTTCATATTCACTACTGATACTTACAAAGGATAAATTGTTTGGAATAAGGGATCCTCACGGATTTCGGCCGTTGGTACTTGGAAGCCTTGATGGAAATTATGTTATAGCTTCCGAAACATGCGCCCTTGACATCGTAGATGCCAGATTTATCAGGGAAGTGGACCCCGGGGAAATAATCGTGATCGACAAAGACGGCCTGAGGTCGCAGATGCTTCTTCCGGTTGAGAGGACATCCATGTGTGTTTTTGAACTCATATATTTTGCACGTCCTGACAGCTATATACATGATAAGAATATGTTTAAGGTCAGGCACAGGATGGGCAAACAGCTTGCTAAAGAATCTCCAGTGGATGCTGATATTGTTATTTCCGTTCCCGACTCCGGGACCCCGGCAGCGATCGGATACTCAACAGCTTCAAAGATACCGTATGCAGAGGGCTTTATAAAGAACAGGTATATAGGAAGGACATTTATTCAGCCTGACCAGGTAGTGAGGGAAATAAGTGTAAGACTGAAACTGAACCCACTCAAAGAAATAATAAAAAATAAAAGGGTAATAGTCGTTGATGATTCTATAGTAAGAGGAAACACCTCAAAAAAGATAGTAAAGATGCTGTATAAATCAGGAGCAAGAGAAGTACATATGAGGATAAGCTCACCACCACTGCTGTTTCCCTGTTATTATGGAATAGATATGGCTACAAAAAAAGAATTCATTGCCAATCATAAGACAGTTGAAGATATAAGAAGATTTCTAAATGTTGACAGTTTGAGATATCTGAGCATAGACGGGCTGGAAAGGGCCATAGGGGAATCCAGGGATAAATTCTGTTTCGCATGCTTTAATGGGGATTATCCGGTCCAGAGCCAGGAGAATATTGATTATGACAAATTTTCATTGGACAAGGAGGAAAAGATCTCTTCCAATGCCTGAAAAAAATTATTCTAAAAATAGCGGGTTCACCTATAGGGATTCCGGGGTGGATACCGGCAAGGCCAATAGCATGCTGTCCGGCCTAAAGAAAACAATCGAGTCAACACATAATAAAAATGTCTTAAGCGACCTTACCTCATTCTGCGGCCTTTTCAGTCCTGACAGTAACAAATACAGGGATCCTGTCCTTGCATCTTCTACGGATGGAGTGGGCACAAAGCTGATACTTGCCAGGCAAACAGGGATCTACGATGGCGTGGGCCAGGACCTTGTGGCAATGAGTATAAATGACCTGGTCTGCTGCGGAGCAAAACCGCTATTCTTCCTGGATTATATTGCATGCGGCAGGATAGATCATGAAAAGATAAGTTCCATAATTACATCAGTAGCGAGTGCCTGCAAATATTGCGGTACCGCTCTCCTGGGCGGAGAAACCGCAGAGATGCCTGATATGTATGCTGATGACGAAGTGGACCTTGCTGGATTTGCGGTAGGCATAGTGGAAAAGGACAGCATATTGAAACCCTCCATGGTAAATAAAGGAGATATGATAGCAGGTCTTAGATCTTCAGGCCTTCATTCCAATGGATTTTCACTTGTCAGGAAAATAGTTGAGGCAAACGGACTTGATCTTGAAAGTATGCCGGAATGGACCGGAGGCAAGAGACTTGGAGAGATACTCCTTACTCCTACCAGATTATATTCCCCGGTAACCGGAGAGATCTTTGGTAATAGTAAAATAAAAGTAAAAGGAATCGCTAATATAACCGGCGGAGGGTTTTACGATAATATAGACCGCATAATCCCCAGGGATATGGATGCGGTCATATATAAGGACAGATGGAATGTCCCTCCAGTTTTTACAGCGCTTAAGGATATGGGAAATGTCTCCGAAGAAGAGATGTTTCATGTATTCAATATGGGGATAGGAATGGTAATGATCATAAACCCTGCAAGCATCAGGGAGCTAAAGAAATGTGCCGGGGCAAAAGGCGGGGACATAGTAATCCTTGGTGAAGTGACCGGCGGTACCGGAAAGGTACATATAAAATAGACCCTTGAGGGAAATGATGAGAAAAAAAATTGCAGTATTTGCTTCAGGTTCCGGGTCCAATCTCCAGGCTCTTATTGACTTTAATGCTGACGGGGACCTGGGTGGCGATATAGCACTTGTATTCAGCAATGATCCCAAAGCATTTGCCTTAGAAAGGGCCAAAAAACACAATATAAGGGCAGAATCCATAGATCCTTCAGGATTTGCCAGCCGCCAGGATTTTGAAGCGGAGATACTGAAGGTCCTTAAGGAAGAAGAAATAGACCTGATAGTCCTTGCGGGATATATGTTCCTCCTGACTCCGCTTATTATTGGCGAGTATAGAAACAGGATACTCAATATCCATCCCGCGCTTCTGCCTGCATTCAAGGGTACCCGCGGAATTAAGGATGCCTTTGAGTATGGAGCAAGGATCAGCGGAGTCACTGTACATTTTGTAGACGAGGAACTTGATAGCGGCCCCATAATAATGCAGGTTCCCGTGTTTATGGGCCAGGATGACACCCTGGAAAAATTTGAGGAAAAGATACACAGGGCTGAGCACAAAATATATCCCCAGGCAGTCAAACTCTTTTGCGGGGACAGATTGAAAATAAATGGCAGGAAAGTAGAAATACTTCCGGAATGATAGATCAATATCAACACGATAGACAGGTAATTAAAATGATAGAGGTAAAAAGAGCCCTAATAAGTGTTTCCGATAAAAAGGGAATAGTGGACTTTGCTCGAACCCTGGAGAAAGCGGAAGCAGAGATAATATCTACAGGAGGGACCTATGCAAAGCTCTCAGAGGCAGGAATAAAAGTAAAGAAGGTAGATGAGCTGACAGGTTTTCCCGAGATGATGGAAGGCAGGGTAAAGACCCTTCATCCCATGGTCCACGGGGGCATACTTGCGGACAGGAACAAGAAGGAACATATGGATGAGATCGATGCAGCCGGCATACTTCCGATCGATATGGTGGTAGTAAATCTCTATCCCTTCAAAGAGACTATTTCTAAACCGGATGTCACACTGGAGGAAGCTATAGAAAATATTGATATAGGCGGGCCTACGATGATAAGAAGTGCCGCAAAGAATAATGGGAGCGTGGCTGTTATTGTCGATCCTGGGGATTATGGGAAGATCTCCCGTGAACTTGAGAAGAATTCTGGAAAACTCTCAGGAGATACACTTTTTTCTCTTGCAGCAAAGGCATTTCAGCATACATGCGAATATGACAGTGTTATCTTTGAGTATCTCGGTAAAAGGACGTCCCAATACAAAGATGGGACTTTTTCTCAAAACCTTGATCTCAGATTTGAAAAAATACAGGATCTCAGATACGGGGAGAATCCTCACCAGAAAGCAGCCTATTACAGGTCCCCGCTGGCAGGGAAAGATACTCTCGTAAATGCCGTTCAACTGCAGGGCAAGGAACTTTCATATAATAATATACTTGACACCAATGCTGCATTTTTTATAGTAAAAGAATTTGCAGAACCCTGTGTGTCAGTTATAAAGCATAATAACCCATGCGGCGCATCAGTAGGAAATAGCATAGCCGAAGCTTACCAGAGGGCATATGAATGCGATCCGGTGTCAGCTTTCGGAAGTGTTGTCGCCAGCAATATGAAGTGGACAAAGGAAGCAGCGGCGCTGCTTTCCGATAATTATGTGGAGGTCCTTATTGCTCCTGACTTTGACCGGAAAGCCCTGGAAATACACCTGGAGAAACCGAACTTAAGGATACTTAAAATAGACTTTGACCTTAAAAAAAATATTAACAGGATAAAATCTGATGATTTTGTTCTGGATAAAATAGACCTGAAAAGTATTGATGGCGGGATTATCATGCAGGATCTTGACGAAGGGGCAGATGACAGAAACCAGATGAAGGTAGTAACAAAAATACAGCCCACGGAAGCTCAGTGGAAGGATCTTTTATTCGGCTGGCAGATAGTAAAGAATGTAAAATCCAATGCGATAGTCCTTGCGGCGCACGGAAGCACAGTAGGTGTCGGGGTGGGACAGATGAGCAGAATAGACGCTGCCAGACTTGCGGTAAACAAATCTTCGGGGAGATGCAAGGGTTCGATAATGGCCTCAGATGCTTTTTTCCCGTTTAGAGATGTCGCAGAGCTTGCGGCCCAGAACGGGATACTTGCCATAATACAGCCGGGCGGTTCCGTAAATGATGAGGAAACGGTCGAGACCTGCGATAAATACAGGATACCTATGGTGTTTACAGGAAAAAGACATTTCAAACATTGATCCCCTAAATTATAATAATATGGACTTTACCGGAGTACTCCTGGCCGGCGGCGAGAGCACCAGGTTTGGCATAAATAAAATAAAGATGGAATTCGGGGGGATACCCCTGTTTGCTGACCAGGTTGTAAAGCTTGGCTTTTTTTGTACCGAGGTCCTGATATCCTCCAGTATTGAGAATTCCCGCTATATTTCACAAATCCTTGACAGGATGGACGAGTTCCGGAGAATGCTTCTAGATCCAAAACCCGGCAAAGCCGGTTCTTTTCTGCTATCCGCAAGTGATGAAAGTCCTGTATTATCTAAGTATAGTTGGAAGAAGCCGGACGTAAAGATTGTAATTGATGATGCAGAAGCCAGGCCCGAGGGTAAAAGGATAGGCCCGCTTGCAGGCATCTACAGCGGGCTCAAGGAGGCTAAAAACAAAAACTGCCTGGTACTTGCCTCAGATATGCCCTTAGTTTCTTACAGGGTCTTAAGGCTTTTGACCCGGACCTCGGAGGAGACAGGAAAAGATGCTGTGATCATAAG
>CAYRTF010000031.1:0-4694 GCA_964427165.1 uncultured Actinomycetota bacterium
TATTGTATGTCAACATAATTTATATTATTTTATAGAGTATTTAGCATAATATAATTATCATAAAACTATATATTTATATATTATAATTATATTAATTGCATTACCAGGAATAAATACTATATTATTATCTCCCGTATTATTATATCAATAATGACCCTGCTTCAAATCTTCACTAGTATTCCAGAATAGAGAAGGGGTGATCCCTGTTCTGTCTTCCCCTGGATCTCTGTTGACTCTAAAAATAATATATCAAAAATAACCAATTACAAATACACATTAGGATTATTTCTGGTATAATGTTTGTTTCGGTTAACTATTATTGATAAGGCTTTACAGGCTTTATCTTTTTTAATGATAATTATCAAAGCTGGCATAAATATTAATCAGCTTATCAGTGCATAAGGAGGATTATGAGCTCAATCATCAAGAAGAGACGTAAGAAGATGAGAAAGAAAAAGCATAAGAAGATGCTTAAAAAGACCAGATGGCAGAGAAGAAATAAATAAAGACTATATTTTATTATAATAATGAATTCAAATATTTCAGGACATAGCTATACGCTTCTAGATGTTCTTGATAAAAATATCCTTATATGTGATGGCGCAATGGGTACCGAATTGACGTCAAGAGGTTTTTCGGGCTATCCTGAATCAGCGGACCTGGAACAGGACGGGATCGAAAAAGTAACTGATATCCATCTTAGTTACCTGGAGGCAGGTTCAAATATCATACAGACTAATACATTCGGTGCAAATAATGAGAAATTAAGATCATATTCACTCGATTCCAGAATAACTGATATAAATAAAAATGCTGTGTCGGCAGCGCGCCAGGCTATTAAAAGACATGAAAGTGAAAGGGGCTGCCGGGGACCTCACTTTGTTGCCGGGGATATCGGTCCCCTCGGAAAACTGCTTGAACCTTCCGGGACCTTAAAATATGCACAGGCTGTTGATGCCTTTCTAAAGCAGGCAGAAGTACTTGTCAAAAATGGTGTCGACCTGATTCTCATAGAGACCATTATGGATATCAATGAAGCCCTGGCCGCGGTAGAAGCCGTGAGGAGATCGTCCAAAAACATTCCGCTTGCCTGCACACTATCATTTGGAGAAAATGGTATTACCCTGATGGGAAATAAGGCAGAGGATGCTGTAAAAACTCTGCTGGACTCAGGCTGTGATATCATCGGAGCAAATTGCAGCATAGGATCCGGTTCGATGCTGGAGATCGTAAGAAAGATGAGAGAAGCAGATTCCGGGGCAAGACTTATATTCCAACCCAATGCCGGTCTCCCGGTCCTAAAAGACGGAAAGACTGTGTTTGATGAGACTCCCGAAATAATGGCTTCTAATATAAAGAAATATCTTGACTACGGGCCGTCGATACTTGGAGCATGCTGCGGCAGTACGCCTGCGCATATCTTATGCATCGTAGATGCTGTATCCTCTAAATAGCAGTAATTCTTTTTCAATAGAACCAATCGCGGCAGGGCATCTGGCTGCTAATAAATTATCATTATCCACAGTTATCCCTGTATGGCATAGAGGGTCTCTTTTCTACGAATATTTTAAATTGTAAAGATCAAACAAAACATGCCTGCTGTGGTCATCATGGCGTATATGTCACATTTAATCTTATCAGGTTATCTGTGTAATCCCAGATATCATAAAGACCATCATTATCTGTTGCCATCCCGGTAAAAAACATTACTAGCTGAAATCTATTTCTACCGGTATTTATTGCATCCTGCAGATACTGTTTCAGCTCTGGTGCATCAGTCGAAAAGTTATAAGTATTGAAACCTTGAATCGGGTCTCCGGATATATTAAAATCACCAGCCGTTATAGCACTGTTGCCTGATTCCCAATTTGCTGACATTATCCACAATGGTGTAAATAAAGAGCAATCTCCTGCAAAACCGTTCAGATTGACAGTAAGTTCTGCACTTTCCACATTCCCACCGTATAATCCAGTAATATCAAAACTGATAAAACCCTTTACAGCAAAATTGGAGCTTGTATCTCCCACACGGTGCAAAACTCCTGTATGTACGATCCCGTCTCCGCTTATCCTTCCTCCCTCAGAAGATATAATGGGCAGATCCATTGCAGCTATCGGGGATCCCAGAAGCCCCATGACCTCAACAGTCTCTGTTCTTGTATCCATACCGCCATTACCGTCATCTATCTGTACTGTCACCTGGTAGTCTCCTGCAGTAGCTGGCATGGTCCATTTGACGGGATTGCCGGTGCTACTGTCAAGTGAGCCGCCTGTAACTGACCACAAATAGCTAAGAGTATCCCCATCAGGATCGCTTGCAGATGCGGATATAGTATATTCTATCCCTACAAAGTGATCTCCCATCATTGTAATATCAGATATTTCCGGATCCCTGTTGCATTCCCAGGAAAGCAGGATGGAGTCAGTGGCAACACCTTCTGAATTGGTGGCTGTAGCGCTCAGGCTGTAGCTGTCTGTGGGATTAGCCAGGTTTACCTGGGCCTTTTTTGATCCCCATGCGCCATTGCTGTCATCCCTGTTAAATTCAACAACAGGTGTTGGCACCCCGGTTACAATAGCCCTTACCCGCCAGTAGCATAAGTCATCTGCCTGTGAATATATGGGGCCCTCATAGACCTGGAGTTCAATAGTGGGCTCTTCGGGTATATTTTGGACCTCTTCTTCCTCCTCCTCTTCTTCTTCCTCTGCAGGCTCTTCCTCAGCAGCTTCTTCCTCTTCTTCGGCTGCCCCTTCCTCTGCAGTCCCGGTACCGGCCCCTTCAGTTTCCTCCTGGCTGATCCCGCTTCCTTCTTCTCCGGCAATGCCTATCTTTTGTCCTTCAACAGGGCTGCATTGATTGCATAGAGCAGAAGTTGCAAAAAAGATTATTGCAATAAGCAGGGCAAGCAACAATTATAGTCTTTCTTTTCTCATATTACACGCCTTCTATAAAGTATTTGTTAATATAATTATACTTATTTCAAGTCAAGGCTTAAAGTCTGAAAAATAATTTTCCGCATCTCTGGCTCTTGAACCATAAACAATTATTTTTTCAAGATGTCTTTTTGTATTGGGAGGAATTCTATTGTAAATTATTATTGTATAAGAGTAAAACCAATTATATCATTGATTATTAAGACACCACTGACTATTTATAAGAATTTGCCCGTGGGTCATCAACCTATAAACACCCAAAGTCGACATATTTTAAGTTATCAGATCTGATAAGCACTATGGGCCCTGATGCTGAAGCAGAAAATGCACAGGATAGAAGAATAATTAGGAAACACTCATACCTGGTCCAGTTTTATTACAGGCCAGTATCATTCCGCCCTCATCACTATTCTAACCACATGGCCGCAGCCTGGTTATAAGGCTGTCCTGCCTATTAGCGGCATAAGATCATTATCCAGGGACCCTTCATCTTCTTTGAGATCTGTTTTAAATAAATACCATTTCTCAAGATGTTCCACTGAATTTCCGGGCAGTACCGGTACTCTTCCCCCAAGTGTTTCCATTTCAAGAATATCCCAATCAGTATAGATCTCTGTATTGCAGCCAAGATCTACATATTCCGCATCCGGGTCGTATCCATATCTTTTTACAAAGAGCTCTCCATTCAGGTAATACCCCGCCCATCCAGGAGTATTCAATAATCCCAGCTTCTGCCTGGTCTTCGCCCCTGGGTCCTGCTTGAGCTGTATATACTTTGAACCCCACATCCATCTGGGATCCTTCATATCATTATAGGACCACATCACCATCGATCTTACCGGAAGTTTGTTTTCTTCCTAGACCTGGTAGGGCTCCTGGGGAATTATGGCCCTTCCGCTATTTGCCATGACTGATAGGGCCCAGGGTGTAAGCTCTATCTCCCACAGGTTTTTATTTATTAAGCGGTGCAATACCTTCACATTGTTTTCCTTCTGGTCAAGTGTGATCTCTATCTCTTTCTGTATCCCGGTTGTGGTCTCGGTATCCTGTATCAACTTAACTGTATCTCTACTATACTTAAACCCTACAGGATCATTGTCGGGAAAATATGTCCTGGGGACCTCTTCAGGAGCATGCCACAGGCGGTGTCCTCCATAAAGTTTCCACTCATCACCGCCTGTTGTTCCGGCCTGGTCGCTAAATTCCTTAAAAAGATTCTGGCCTCCCTTAAATCCAAAACGTATTATCCTCGGCCCAATATCAGTGGTGGCTACGAGCTCTATCTCATTATTTTCCAGTTTCACACAATTTTCCCATCCCCCGTACCTATAATTTTTTGTAAACACCATTAGAATCTCCTCCCTTATGCTAACTAATTATTATAATTATAATCCCTATGGTCCAAAAGCCTGGAAAAATTTATTCTATCCTTTTAGCTTAAATCTTCCTGCCTGCTTTTTTCTTTCTCCATAAACATTATACAATAACTTTCGGCTTGATCATCCAGCTAACCGCACCCTCAAAGGATAATTATAATTTTTATTATCAAGCATATATATAAATATGATCCAGATATTAAAATAGTAATTCAAAAGTAGGCTATATTATTTTAAAATAGTGAAAGGCATATGTTTTAGGAAACTGCGATCATGAAAGGTGTTTATGAATAAGAATACAAGGAATATTGAAGATGATGAGATGTGGTGCCCGGAATGTGGCGCTCCGATTAAAAAGGGGTTCTTTACCTGTGCCAATTGCAA
>CAYRTF010000031.1:4704-11818 GCA_964427165.1 uncultured Actinomycetota bacterium
TTACCGAAGATATAAATAAAAAACAGGCCAGGAAGAAAAAATCAAAGCCTTCTAAATCAGTTTCAGAGTCAAAGGGGAGCATTGGGAAAAAGAAGAACATCCCGGGAACGGGGAAAGATAGCAAACCGGACCAGGAATCTGCTGTCAGTGACGAGGAGAGAAAAGAGCTTCTGGATGATATCTTTGAAGAAGAAGTTGCCGGCCTGGAAAATAATAAGTCAGGCTCACGTCCTGGATGGTGGAGCTATAGCTGAGACCAGTAAATAATTGTTTCTTTAAGCATGGTTTTTTTAATAAGAATGGTATCCTGAAAGCATGCTTACTCTCTTTTCTATAATCTACCTTTTAGCGCCCTCTCGACAACACTATATTTATTTCCTGCATTCCAGAATAAAAACCCATCTATTCCCAGATCCTCCGCTGCCTCTAACTGTAGCAGGATCTCTTTTTCAGTATATCTCATCTGGAGCCCAAATGCCTGGATCCATGGAATAATAAGGCAATCTGTATCTCCAATCCTATTAAGACCCTTGTCGAGCGTATGCCGAACCACTTCATATGGATGTGCCTCCGGAAGGCTGTATCCAAGAAAACCCGGTGAGTAATGCGACGGATAGGGCATAGGATATAAATAATCAAGATGCGGTGCAAGCTCTTCAATAAGCTGGCCTATGCCCTGATCGTTTTCCGCAATAAGGACAAAGCCATAAACATCAGCGGATATTTTTACCTGATAATTCCGGGTAGCTTTTCTGACCGTTTCCAGAAAACTGGAAATGGCCCAGGTCTTTTCCCTGTCTTCAGTATTTGAGGGATAATGAGCAAGATGAAGTTTCCCTTTGGAGGGACCCCTGATATAGTCAAATTGTATTTCATCAATGCCTTTTTTTACAAGCTCCATGACAAGTTCGGTATAATATCCCCAGACCTCCCTGCTGTATATATCTGCCCAGTAACCTCCGTCAAGATAAGCCGGGGCTCCATTATTAATATTCTGGATTGAAAGATCCGGCCGCGCTTTGGGAAGAATACCGTCTTTGAATAAAACGATCCTTGCTATGCTGTATATACCTCTTTCATCCATTTCAGAGATGATCTCATCGATATCATACAGGGGTTTTACTGCGCCTGTTTCATTAAAAAATTCTATCTCGCTGCTATAGCTTATATGACCATCGTCTTCTTTCGCATTAAACACTATTGCATTCAGCTCGGTTTCCTCTATCAATCTATAGATATCTTCTCTCGTCTGGCTGGATGACAGGCTGTATCCAGTAAGATAGACTGCCTTCTGTGTCCCTCCTATTATTTTTCCTGGCTTGCTATTGAAGGTCCATATGAAATCAGGATAATCCGGTTCAAAAGCAGATAGTTCTCCTGTAGGCATTAAAAGAAATATGATAAGAAAAGCAAGAATGATTACCCTGGCTCCCGGGCGGAAGGTGCTACTCTTTTTCATATATTGTATGCTTCGTTTATTATTCACTTAGAAATATTATAACCTGCCTGTAAATAGCAGCAGTATTTTGAGGGTTCTATTTAAAAAATAAAATAAATTTAACACTAATATTAGTCTATCATAAAAAACCATATAAAAGACATTGGAATTACCGTGTCTGTGCTTTAAAATTAATATATTATGGAAGGAAAAATCAATATACTGGTCTTAAATGATATAGGTAGAAGTATATTGAAGTACCTTCAGAAGAACCTTGCTTCGATTTTTAATAATAGCATACCGGTATCAAAACATGTCATCGTACCGGCTTCTTTCTATAAGATAGAAAAGGGCCAGTATGATGGAAGAAAACTGCTTGGTTTTCTCGCAGAGAACCTTACCCTTAGGGAGGCAAAAGATATAAATCTTGCTATTTTTGACAGGGATCTTTTTACCGGCAATCTTGATCATGTATTCGGTCTTGCCGCCCCCTTCCCAAGGATATGTGTCATCTCGGTCATAAGGCTTCATCCTCATTTCGAAAGAGATTATTTCCAGGAGGGATTGAAAAAAAGAAAGATGGGTAAATTTCCTCTCTCAGTTAGAAGGCTCACAGGAAAGGAAAGGGCCCTTTATTATGAAAGGATCCTCAAAGAATCCGTGCACAGCATAGGACATACTATGGGCCACCTTCATTGTAGTGATATTTCATGCATAATGTACCCATCAAAAGCGCTGGAAAATATTGATAATAAAGAAATCAGATTCTGTAGATCATGCACTCGATCAATATCATAGAATAACAACATATCGTAGGATGATAATATATGCAGCCACCCTCCATCCGGGATGATAAGGTGAGTGGCTTGTCTAAATAGGCTTATTATCCCTAATTGTCCTGTCCAGGATATCTAATTACAAACAGGCATTACCCGGAAGCTTTCTTTCTTCTGCTCCTGATCAATAGATACGTAAGTATCCCGGCCAGGTAAAGGACAAATATTGCCAATGCATAAAAGTAGAAAAGAGGTTTTTCCGCAGTATACCCTGTAACTGCAAAGCCCAGCACAAACATAAGCGGTACCCCAAGAGGTAGTGCCACTGCTCCGCCCAGTACAAGGTTTTCTGGAACATTTGATTCAGAGTCCGGGTCTATCTCCCTGAGCAGCGCCATCCCGGTAGTTATAGTACCGGTAAACTGGCCGTAAAGACCTACTATATGTTCGATAATATAATTTGTATATATCCTTCTGCATAGATAGACCGCATACACGACCGTAAATATCCCCCCTGCTGAAGTCACGATGACTATTGGTATCCAATTTTCCCTGAATGTTGAAATAGACAATGCAGCGACCGCAGCAACTATCATAAAATCAAAGGATCCGGCAGATATCCTCTGGAGTATATAATTATCAGGGTAATTTATATGCAGCCAATTCTTTTTCTTTAATACATTTAGTATTATCCTGACGAGGATGGCAAACATTGTGGCCACCACAAAGTGAAAGCCCCATAGGAGCTGTGCCACAGTATGGCCGTACTCACCCAGCGGCTCCAGTGCGATGGAAACACCCCTAAGAGTAAAATAAGTTATCAAATAAACAACTCCAATAAGTACCACTTGTACGGTAAGGCTATCAATAAACATCTTCTTTGGGATATTTTCTGTATGTTTTTCTTCTTCATCTTTACTCTTTAGCCTAATGACTTTTTCCCGGTCCTCCAGGCCCCATGCTTTCTTTTTCCTTACAAGAACATTAAGAAGGGGGATCCCAAAAAAAATGGCCCACAGGAATCCTATGGTGGCAATAGCAAGCCCAATATTGCCCCCATTGGCCAATCCCAGTTCCTCCCAGCTTGTGCCTATAGAAAAAGCCTGGCCCGGACCCTGGGCAAATCCAAGAGGCAGAAGCAGGCCGAAGGGTGGAAATAATTTAGGAAGGAAAGTATATGCCAGTGAAAGAGTAATGGCGAATCCAAGGATCCCCTGGGCAAGATAGGAAGAGATAATAGCAAAACCAGTATTTACATTATCCCTGCGGTGACCGGCCGGTACAGATGTCCTTTCCTTTAAAGCAACAGATATAAATCCAACTGCCATTAAATGATAGATAATGGTTCCAAGCCTTGCAGCATCCAGCTGAATCCAATTTAGGACTTCAGTACCTAATATAAGACCGATAAATCCACCGATGATCGAAGTGGGGATAAGAAACCTTTGTAAAAATTTGATCTTTCTTTTAAGGATGATAGCAATGACCAGGAAAAGTGATAAAAAGATGAATTCCTTCACAGATTCCCACATTTCCAACATGATCTCGCCTTTCTTTCTTACAAGTTTGTATAATAATATAGTTTTACTGTCCTAATTATTAATAATAAGATAAATTAAAAACAGCTCGCATAAATTATACTTCCCCCCGCAAAGGAAAGTATGAAAAGAAGGTCTTTCCCATGCCAGAAATCAGGGTCCTATAAAAAAAGACGTCACCTTATGTGCTAATGTTTCAAAGCCCCCAAGGGCTAAACAGCATGTATATATTCTGATATAATCTTGCCTTAATAAATAAAACAAGCAAGGGATTAAAAATATGGTGGATACGATATATTTTAAGATCTTCTATATAATAGCAAGTTATCTGCTTGGTTCAGTCCTCTTTTCATATATAGTAGTAAAAATATATAGTAGACGGGGAGTAAAAAAAGACCTTGCCAGGATCGATAGGCCCGGAACCGCAGGAGTAGGGCGGCAATATGGAGTAAGGGCCGGTCTTCCCACTTTTCTATTTGATTGTGGGAAAGGTGCCGCAATCGTCCTGACCGGAAAAGCAATAGGGCTCGATGACATGATCATTGCCATTGCCTGCATAACCGTGATCGCCGGACACAACTGGCCGGTCTGGTTCAAATTCATAGGCGGCGGCGGATTGGCAACCGGTATGGGTATAGCCGGAGCGCTAATGTTTATTCCATTTTTAATTTTCCTGGGAATATCTCTTATGGTTGGATTTACCTATAAATATACGTTGGGAAGAACGCATAAAGTAAATCCAAATGTAGTTGCAGGTGCCCTGGGTGCATTGCTATTTCCAATAACCATATATTTATTTGGTTTTGTGTTTGAAAAGCAACATTATTTTGGACCCGTATATGACAACCCTCTGGTATATTTAGTAATGGCAATTGTTATTTTCCTTATAATCGTCTCTAAGGGTATCATCCTGCATTTTATTTATCGCAGGATCCCCACTGCAAATAAATTTTAAAGTTTTTAAGTAAAATAGGACCAGCCATAAACTTACGTATAGGATCTACGAAGAAGATGGCAATATTGTCGTTGTTATTCTCACAGGAACACGGGTAAACTTTTATAATGAATCGAAACGGCATATGAAATAAAATACCTCCAAAAAGGTTTCCAGGGAAGCAATAGTGTTAGTAATAGCTCGAAATAGACCGGCTTTTATCCGGTGGTGTAGGAATAAAGGCCGATTTTTTTATACCGGCAGACTAACTGCCAGCTTTTGTTTAGAAATCTTACTACCGGTACCAACTTTGATTTTAAAATATCTTTTAATAAACCGCCCTGATAAAAAAGAACGGTTACCCGGGAGCAAATATTTTGGTTATTTCTTTTTCTTTACTTCTACCTCTTCTTCCATTGTATGTTCGTCCTCATAATTCAGATACTTCTTAGTCATTGGATGATTGAACCTTTTCCACATGACCCCGCCAAATATTGTTCCAACAGGGAAGAAAAATACCATTGTGACCACAAGGGCCGCTCTTCCAAGAGGTACTGCAAATGCTTTTCTCTGATAAATACCTACCAGCTCAACTATGAAAAGTGCCGGTGCAAGCAGGGGATACATCACCCTGAAGGGAAATCCCGCAAAATCCCTGGCGAGGTCAGATATCGCCAAAAAAGTAAATGGAGCCTCAAGATAATTTGTAAAAAATCCTATGGGTCCCCAGGCAAATCCTGAAAAGACGCCTATCCCCAGAATTATCGCCAATACCCAGCAAAGGATAAGCGGACCCTCGATCTGTTTCTTTCCGGTCTTTAATTCTTTTTTAGTCAATTCTGTCATTTTATTCTCCTTTTCCATTTGTTTTAGTAACCTATTGTCACATCGCCCGATACAGTATTTATCATTATCCTGCTGCCACTATCACCTATGGTTCCTTTCAGATCCCTCCGGCCAGAGGAAATGATCTTTATGGAAAAATCATGTTTGATGTCTCCGGATACAGTGCTTACGTCCAGGTAGAACTGTGAGTCTTCCGGTAAACTGATCTTAACATCACCTGAGGTACTTCCAATTTTCATATCGGACACAGCATCCTGGTCGATAGAAATGTCACCCGAGACTGTCGATGCATCCAGATCCTCATTATCACTACCGCCTATAAGGCCAATATCACCTGACGTACTGCCAGCATCTATATTTCCAGTATAATCCTTTACTATAATATCTCCGGAAGTAGAACCTACCCTTATTATCTCTGCTATCAACTTTTCGACCTTGATGTCTCCGGATACAGTCTTAAGATCAAGCAGGGCAGTCTCAATATCCTGCATGATCACATCCCCGGAGACTACATTTATTTTAAATTCCTCTAATATGATCTCCGGTATATATACATCCATAGTCGTTCTCTCGATATTGATCCCGAAAACAATGATGTCCTTGCTTGTAAGTGTTTCCACAAATAATCTATTCCCGGTTTTATATGCCACCAGTTCTGGTACATTCCTTTTTACATTGGTGCTCACTTCTCCATAAAAGTGGACTATGATTTCCCCTTTGGTGGTTGGAATTATATTCAGGTCGGTACCGACAAGGCTTATCTCGATCCCGGATATTTCCGTCGGTTCAAATGTTTTCGACTCATTTATCTTTTCAGTAGCCACTGCAAAATTACCTGTTGTTACCATCACAATAGCTGCTATACCAAAAGAGACCACCATGGTTACAGCGAGAATAATTAATAATTTTTTCATACTAGACTTCATCTTTTCTCTCCCTTCCGGTCACGATCCTTGCATTGAATTTAATATACCTTATAAATAATCTAAAAAATCCCCTTGTGAGATATATATCACCGATAAAGAACAGAACTCCAAAACATGTCACTCCTATTGAAGCGAATATGCCTGCCGCGGGATTTACGATCAAATTAAAATACTCTGGAAACAGAGGACTGAATATGGTCCCTAAAAGCCCTGTTATCCCACCCGCGCTGATGCCAATAGCTGCAGCAAATAATCCTGCGATGCTACCCAGAATTCCTATAAAAGGACCCAGTATGAATATCAGATTGAAAAAACCAAGACCAAGGCTTGCAAATACTGCCCTTGTAATATTTATTGCCGTAGTCTCTTTCTCTGCCTGGGCTACCATTATATTCGCCCTCAACTGGTTGGCCAATATTTTTGGGTCCCCAAGGGACTTTGCAAGATCTTCTTCCGTTCTTCCTTCTCTCTTGCCCATATCAAAGTGTTCCTCAAAATCACTTATTATATCCTTCTTGTCCTCTCCCGGGATTCCTCTAAGATGCTTTGACAGGTTTACTAAAAATTCCTTCTTATTCATCCCCCACACCACCTTTCAAAAAACTATTTACTCCTTTTACAAAAGTCTTCCATTCTTTTTTCAGATCCTTTTCCAT
>CAYRTF010000031.1:11828-12415 GCA_964427165.1 uncultured Actinomycetota bacterium
TCCATTATCCTGCCATCACCAGTCAGCTGATAGTATTTCCTGGGAGCACCTTCCTTCGATTCCTCAAGATATGTGGTCACATATCCATCATTTTTCAAACGCCTCAACAGCGGGTAGATAGTTCCCTCAGAAATAGCGATCCTCTTAGAGATCTCGTTTACCAGCTCATACCCGTACCGGTTTTTCTTTGCCAGCAGAGCCAGGGTGCAAAGCCCCAGTACTCCCTTTTTAAACTGTATATTCATAAAATCACATCCCTTCTATTGTGCATAGCATGAATGTATAATAACATATGGTATTATGTATTACAAGATACTATATTATTAATTTTATCTTATATTATTCTGTATATGGTTATGCCAGGTATTATATCATTATTACTTTTTAAATAAAAAGGGCAAGATATATCCGGTTCTTTTGGGAGTTCGCCTACTGTCTGTCATAAATATCATATATTATTGATTTCTGTACAAGCATATTATATAAACTATATAGTAAATAAAAATAATTATTTTAATATGGAAGTTAAAAAAATTGGAAGGCTTTAAGAATGAAGATCTCAACACGTGGAAGATATAGTACCAGGA
>CAYRTF010000032.1:0-12098 GCA_964427165.1 uncultured Actinomycetota bacterium
GAGAACCTGAATGAAAAAGATTATTATATGGGTGTGCCGTCGCTTGTCCTGGAAATATTATCAGAGTCGACACGGAGAAAAGACCTGATCAAAAAACTGGATCTGTATATGTCGACCGGTGTGAAAGAATACTGGCTGGTAAACCCTGCAAACAGGGAGATCACAGTGTATCTGTTTGAAAATAAAGATATTGCCAGAAATGAGACATACAAAAAGGGCGAGAAAGCAGGTTCCTATATATTTAAAGGATTCTGGGTAGGCCTTAAGGATATTTTTTAAATTTAAAGCATGTATTTAAATGATGTATAATAAGTATACACATATAAAGTAATAAGTGATGTATGATTATGACAGAAAAAAATAAGAGAACACAGGTTTTGTTGACAGAAAAACAATATAAAAACTTCATGAGCTTTCGGAAAACAGCAAAAAATCCATGGGTTTTCTTATCAGGGAAGCTGTGGACACTGTATATATAAATAAAAATAAAGAAAAAATCATTAGAAAAAACGCAAATATGGATCTTCCTATCAGTGATTGGAAAGAGATAAAAAAAGAGATAATAAAAGGTAAAGGCAAATACTAAATATCATGTCTGAAGCATCAAAGAGATATTATGTAGATACAAATATTATGATGTATGCTGCCGGCAAGGAAAGCACATATAAAGAAGCATGCTTGAAAGTTCTGGATAATATGCAGTTATGAAAATGAGTACTATATTAATACAGAAGTTTTTCAGGAGATACTTTGCAGGTATGATGATATGGAAAAAAGGAACTTTGGGATAAAACTTGCAGAAAGCGTGCTTGAGCTATTTAATAATATATTATCAATCGAAGAAAAGGATATTTATTTATCGGTATCAATGATAAAAAAATATGAGCGGCTCTTAAGCAGGGATGCTATTATTATTGCTAATATGTTAAACAATGATATTGGAGAGATAATTTCAGTGGATAAGGATTTTGATAAAGTAAGCGAGATCAATAGGATAAGCCCGGAGGAGTTAAAATATTGATGTAGCAGTATTCTTGGGGGAATATCAATTTGTTTGAATAGAATCATTAGTATAATTTTAGGTTTTAAAAGGAAAAGGAAAATACATGGAAAGTAATAAGAAAATGAAAGCCCAGCTTTTCTGCGGTCCTGGCGATATAAGGTTTGAAGAAACTGATATACCTAAGATCGGCCCCGGGGAAGCTCTTGTAAAAATAAAGAGCGCTCTTACCTGCGGTTCAGATTTAAAGACCTATAAGAGGGGACATCCCACCATGATAGCCAAAGGTTCTGTATTCGGTCATGAGTGGGCAGGAGATATTGTAGAGCTGGGTGAAGGGGTAGAAGACTTTGCTATTGGTGACAGAGTAGTAGCAGCAAATTCTGTACCGTGCTTTAAGTGTTATTATTGCAAGCTCCAGCGTTATTCGATGTGCGAGAATATCGTCTATAATAATGGAGCATATGCAGAGTATATAAAGATACCTGCAAATATATTAACTATTAACACTTTGAAGATCCCGGCACACCTGGAGTATAGGCAAGCTGCACTTACGGAACCTCTTTCCTGTGCGGTCCACGGTATAGATGAGTCAAATATAACCGAGGGAGACGTCGTAGCTGTAAACGGGGCAGGCCCTATAGGATTATTCTTTGTGGCCCTTGCAAAACTTAAGGGGGCAGTTGTAATATCTTCTGACCTTTCCGGTGAAAGGCTCCAGGTCGCAAAAGAGCTGGGAGCTGATCATATTATAAATGCTGCTGAAGTAGATGACCAGGTAGGGGCGGTAAAGAGCCTGACTGCTGGAGGCAGGGGAGCCGATGTTGCAATAGAAGCTACCGGTTTTCCAAAAGTATGGGAGATGACAATACTTATGGCAAGAAAAGGCGGTACCATAAACTTATTTGGAGGCTGTGCCTCTGGAACATCTATTACGATAGATACACAATTAATTCATTATAATGAATTAACAATAAAGGGAGTCTATCACCTCACTCCATACTATTTCAGGAAGGCATTTAAACTTATGGAAGAGGGGCTATTTGATACATTAAAATTTATTACTTCGGATATGCCTCTTGAAAAGCTAGCAGATGCCCTGGAACTTATGGGGGAGCAAAAGGGAATAAAATATAATATTGTAAATTAAGGTCTGCATTATAAGTGGTTCTACAAGGATCTATTAAAGAATGAAAGCGTAAAAAAGTAATTGGACCTGATTACTTGAGGAGGGTATATGCCGGAATATTTAGTAGGGTCTGATTTGGTGCAGGTGGCACCAAATCAGTCGCAATGAATGCAAGCGGGAGGGTGCTTTTGGACAACATTTTATAGAATATCCTCTCATAACCAATAATATGGGATATGCAGAACATGATCCCGGGTGGTATTGGGATGCAGTGGCCGATATAATTCTAAAAGCCATAACTGATTCCAAGGTAGATCCCAAAAGTATTAAAGGAGTATCAGTATCTGCATTATCACCGGTATGTATCCTGGTAGATAAAGACCTCCAGCCCCTCCAGATGGGACATATCTGGATGGACAGGCGCAGTGTGCCCCAGGTTCAGTGGCTTAAAGATAATATTGGAGAGGACCGGATCTTTGAACTGTCTGCAAATCCAACTGACTCCTACTATGCTGTAGCGAAACTCATGTGGGAGCGCGACAACCGCCCTGATCTCTATAAAAGGACATACAAGATGCAGACTGCGGCCGATTACCCTGCCATGAGGCTTACAGGTATTGCAGTAACTGATTATTCCAATGCGTCCCTCTGCGGCATAGCTTTTGATGTAAGAAAAAAGGTGTGGGACGAGGGACTTTTAAGGGAGATAAATATAGACATAGATAAACTTCCGGACCCACATCCCTGTGAAGAGATCATAGGCCATGTAACAAAGGAAGCTGCAGTTAGAACCGGGCTTGCCGAAGGAACTCCTGTTGTTGCGGGTACCGTAGACTGCAATGCTGCCTGGGTGGCAGGCGGTGCGATAGATGATGGAGACGCCTCACTTGTCATGGGAACTGCAGGAGTTATGGGCATAGTACATAAAAAGGATTCATTTACTAAAAATATGATAATGATAATCCATACCGCAAACTCAAAAGATACATATTCTACAGTATCGGCCCAGCTTCTTGGAGGTATCTACCGCTACTACAGGGATGAACTGGCAACAGCTGAGAAAAATGCTGCAGCCGATCTCGGAATGGATGCCTACGACATCATGGGTGTGGAAGCAGAGAAAATACCACCCGGGCCTGATGGTCTGCTGCTCCTTCCATATTTTCTGGGGGAGCGAACCCCCATATGGGATCCATATGTGAGAGGCATGCTCTTTGGTCTTTCCTTTAACCACACCAGGGGTCATATTGTAAGGGCCATTATGGAAGGAACGGGATATTCATTGAGGAGTAATTTCAGGATGATGCAGGATAGCGGTATAAAGATAAATCTTCCCCTTGTACTTTCTGAAGGAGGAGCAAAGTCCGGCCTCTGGCGCCAGATAGTAAGTGATATGCTTGAGGTACCTACAGTTTATATGAAAAGCTCAACGGGCGCGCCTGTGGGGAATGCTATTCTTGCAGGAGTTGGAGTAGAGGTATTTAAGGATTTTTCTGTAGCGAAGAAATGGATAGAGATAGGAGACAGGACAGAGCCGGATCCGGCTACTACAGAGACATACAAGAAATACTATCCTATATTTCTTGAGATGTATGAGAGGAATAAGGAGCTATATGAAAAGCTTGCCATGGTTGGAAGTAGTTAACTATATAACAAAAGTTCTTTTATAATTTCTATTTATACTTATAAATATAAATAGTTACATATTTTTTAATAGATGACATGAAACAGGTAAAACTATACAAAATCTCTTATATATGCTAGTATTTTTTCCTGGCTTTGCATATTTGAAAACTAAATATCAAAGAAAACCTGTGAAAAGGAATAGTAAGTATTGATGCAGCATACAGAGAGCCGCCGGAGCTGAGAATGCGGCTGCAACGCTGGTACTGAATGGGCCTTTGAGGTGATATGCCACAAATCCAGGGGTAAAAATGCAATAAGGATCTTAAGGAGAGTATGGCTGTCCGGCTTCCTCCGTTATCAGAGGATAGGATATTTTTTATGAGATATGAGATAATAAGGGTATCTGAAAATTTTTAAGAGCACAGAAGGATTTTAAGTAAAATTATTTTTATCCTTGTGTGAAGTAGGGTGGCACCGCGGGAAATTCAACCTCTCGTCTCTACAGATCGTAGAGATATGGAGAGGTTTTTTTATTTTATAAACAAAAAACATACAAGAAAAATGTATGCGAATGAAGAAAGGAAGTGAAAAATGGCAAAGGATGAAGAAAAAAAGATATTTCTTACTGAAAAGGAGATGCCGAGGCAGTGGTATAATATAAATCCGGATCTGCCAAAACCGCTTGCCCCTCCGCTAAACCCGCAAGCCGGTAAGCCGCTGGGACCCGATGATCTGTCAGTTCTTTTTCCAATGGAACTTATCAAGCAGGAAATGAGTATGGAAAGATTTATCGACATACCCGAAGAACTCGTTCAGATCTACAGGATGTGGAGACCTTCACCCCTTGTAAGGGCGGACAGGCTTGAAAGATTCCTGGACACCCCTGCAAAGATCTATTATAAAAATGAAAGTGTCAGTCCGCCAGGGAGCCATAAACCTAATACTGCAGTTGCACAGGCATACTACAACAAAAAAGAAGGTGTGAATAAGCTGACTACAGAAACCGGAGCAGGACAATGGGGCAGCGCTTTATCATTTGCATGCAGTCTGCTGGGCCTGGATCTTACAGTATATATGGTGCGGTGCAGCTATGACCAGAAACCATATAGGAAATTAATGATGAAAATATGGGGTGCCCAGTGTATTGCCTCTCCATCGAATACTACAGAAGCCGGAAAAGCAATTCTCAAAGATGATCCAGATTGTACCGGCAGTCTTGGAATGGCAATAAGTGAAGCTGTAGAGGTTGCAGCAAAGAGCGGCGGCAAGATAAAATACTCTCTTGGCAGTGTATTGAATCATGTACTTATACACCAGACCATTGTAGGGCTCGAGACAAAAAAACAGCTTGAAAAAGCTGGTGTAGAACCTGATATATTAATAGGTTGTGTCGGCGGCGGAAGTAATTTTTCCGGATTTGCATTCCCATTTATACCAGATAAAGCAGCAGGGAAAGACATACGGATAATAGCTGTAGAACCGATCGCATGTCCGACCCTTACAAAGGGACCATTCACTTATGATTATGGAGATACTGCAAAAATGGCTCCCATTGTAAAGATGTACTCTCTGGGACATGATTTTATTCCTGCACCGATACATGCAGGAGGCTTAAGGTATCATGGGATGGCTCCGCAGGTAAGTCTTCTTGTAAATGAAAAAATAGTTGAAGCAGTGGCACTTCCCCAGAATCCGGTATTTGAGGCCGCAATTAATTTTGCCAATACTGAAGGGATAATACCTGCTCCTGAAACTGCTCATGCCATAAGAACAGCTATGGATGAGGCTATAAAATGCAAGGAAACTGGTGAAGAGAAAGTCATTGTATTTAATTTCAGCGGACATGGACATTTTGATCTTTCAGCATATGACGGCTATATGAGCGGGAAACTTGAGGATTATGAATATCCTGATGAAAAGATAAAAGAATCTCTCAAGAATCTGCCAAAAGTATAGGAATTATAAGAAGTAAGACAGGACCATGCTGTAAATGTAGAGGTCTTAGGAGCCTGTCAGGGAAATTGGGCTCAGGGCTCCCAGGTATTTACTGTTTTTAACAGGGGACTACCCCCTAAAAAGGGCTAGCCCCCTGCCTAATAAGCTACGGGATCTCCCGGCAGACCTGCTGCAATATGACCATTTGGCTCTTTATAATAAAATTATCCGGAAAACCCCTACCGGAGACTATAAGTCAATACGAGAAAAATCTACTTGCTTTTTTCCTGATAACTATATATATTATACAGGAAGTTTAGATAGTATTTGATAAAATAGGAGTTTCTTCAAAATAATCAAGCCTTAAGATTCGAAATTAGTTTATACAGGCGACATAGGCATTTAACCTATAGGCCCAGGTAATTTATATATATCCTTATTCAACTTAAATTAAAACAAAAACTCTTTCTATACCTTATAAGACTGGCATATCCAGGATTAGAAACAGCCGGAGTTTAAGAACTACAGATTTTTAAGGATTTTGGTTTATTTATTATAAGTAATACTTTTATTAAGCAAAATATTTAATTGACAAAAAGTTGATGCAATCCTGTATGGCAAAAAGAGATATAGCATACTTATGAAAGGAGTATTTGCGAATGTCAGGCACTGGAGATATAAATAAAGAACTTTTAGACGGAAAGGTGCTTTCAGACCTAAAGGTTATTGCAAAGCAGCTTAATATAAAAGGGATAACAAAATTAAAAAAGGATGGACTTATTGCCAGGATTATGGAAGAAGTATCCGGTGATGGGGCAAGTGCGCCCATAGAAAGCACTTCTGCTGATACCCGTATTATCGAAGGCAGCAGCTTTTCCAATGCAGATTTCCCCCGTGATGCTAAAGTGGAGAAGGAGACTTCCCGGATAATTGAAACTGCCGGGCCCGGGAAGGAAAAAGATAGGCAAAAAGAGGAAAAAGGCTTTAAACCGCCTCTTCCCATGCCAGTTAAAACTCCCAGGATCGAAAGACCGATGGAAATAATAAGTATACCCGGCAAAAGAAGGGATGAGGAAAAGAAAGAGCCAGATACTATAGGCGAGCTTATCAAGCAGGATGCTTCAGGAGGAAAAGAAATAAAAACCAAAAAGAAAAAACATCCTGACAAGAAAGAAAAAGAGATAGAGGTATATGAGGAGAGAATGCAGGGAGTTCTGGATATCCTGGCTGATGGTTATGGTTTCTTAAGGACTAGCGGGTATCTTTCAGGATCTCATGACATATATGTCTCTCAATCCCAGATAAGAAGATTCAGGTTGAGACAGGGAGATCTGGTATACGGCCAGGTAAGACCTCCCAAGGATAGTGAGAAGTACAATGCTCTGATAAGGATAGAAAAAGTAAATGAGGATAGTCCGGATGTAATAAGGTCAAGGATTCCTTTTGAGAAGCTCACTCCGATTTATCCGATGGACCGCCTACGGCTGGAGACAAAAGATCCGGAAAATATTTCACCCAGGATAATCGACCTTATCGCACCGATCGGGAAGGGACAGAGAGGACTTATAGTGTCTCCCCCTAAAGCAGGAAAGACTACTATTTTAAAGGACCTGGCCAATAGCGTTTCAAAGAACAATCCGGAAGTGGACATTATGGTCCTTCTTATCGATGAAAGGCCCGAGGAAGTAACAGATATGGAAAGATCAGTAAAGGGTGAGGTCATAAGCTCTACATTTGATCAGCCATCGGATAATCACATACAGGTAGCGGAGCTGGTGCTCCAGAGAGCAAAAAGACTTGTGGAACACGGAAGAGATGTCCTGATCCTCCTAGATAGCATAACCAGGCTTGCAAGGGCATATAATCTTTCAATACCCGCAAGTGGAAGGGTCCTGTCAGGTGGTGTTGATTCTTCGGCGCTATTTCCTCCAAAGAGGTTCTTTGGAGCAGCAAGGAATATTGAACACGGAGGGAGCCTTACAATCCTTGCTACTGCGCTCATAGATACGGGATCCAGGATGGATGATGTTATCTTTGAGGAGTTTAAAGGTACCGGCAATATGGAGATCAATCTCGACAGGACACTTGCAGATAAGAGGATATTCCCGGCTATAGATATCACAAGGTCCGGTACAAGGAAAGAAGAACTCCTGATGAAGGATGATGAGGCAAGAATAATATGGAGGCTCAGAAGACTTATTTATCAAAAAGAACCCGATGTTGCTATCGAGCAGCTTATTGATTATATAAAGAATACCAAATCCAATGCTGATTTCCTCAAGGCGATAGAAGCGACTTTTAATAAGCAGAGGAGTTCCTGATAAGTTTTTAAAGCTAAGTCAGCTCCAGATATTCATATTTTAAGACAATACACGCCATATTGCTAAAGTTATGTTTACGGAGGCCTGTATTTGTGTTAACATTTTATATTTGAAATAATCGGTAGATATATATATTAGTGAGGAAAATATAATGAAAAAGAAAATACATCCTGGATATCTTGAAAGCACAGTGACCTGTTCGTGCGGCAATACCTTTCAGACAAGGTCGACCCAAAAAGAGCTCAGGGTTGAGATCTGTTCCGCATGCCATCCTTTTTATACCGGTAAGCAGAAACTTATTGATTCCGGAGGAAGAGTTGAAAGGTTTAAGAAACGTATGGTAAAGGCAAAGAAATAATCAGGGATCTTTAATGCCTAAAACTAAAAATATATATCAGGTAGGGGGGCAGGCTGTCATAGAGGGTGTTATGATGAGAAGCAAGCACTTCTGGTCATTGGCAGTGCGCAGACCCGACAGAACCATCTCAACTAAGATCTTTAAAAACTCTTCCCTTGCAGTCAACAATAAATTCCTGGGCTTTATCTTTGTCCGGGGAGTAGTGAACCTGATAGAAAGTATGGCCCTCGGTTTTAGGGCCCTTAGTTATTCAGTAAACGAGTCAACTGAAGAAGATATCCAATTTTCTAAAAAAGAGATGACTGTAGCTATTATAATTGCTATTCTATTTGCAGTGGGAGTATTCTTTGTGGTCCCTACCCTTATAGGAAGAAGCTTCTCCAATTATTTTCCAAATACCATCGTATATAATCTTATGGAAGGACTTGTAAGGATCGGGCTTTTTTTGGGATATATACTTATAATCTCGCAGCTTAAGGATATTAAAAGGATCTTTCAGTATCATGGTGCAGAACATAAAACTATACAGGCATATGAAAATGGAGAAGCAATAAAACTTGAGAATGTAAAGAAGCATACAACGGTGCATGTCAGATGCGGTACGAGCTTTCTCCTTATAGTCATGGTCGTGGCAATAGTTATATTTGCGCTACTGGGGAGGCCCCCGCTGCTTTTGCGCATTCTATACAGGGTACTTCTTATACCGGTAGTGGCCGGAATATCATATGAACTTATAAAACTTGCAGGTAAATTCTCGAAATATAAGATCGTCAATATTTTATTTTATCCGGGGCTGCTGCTTCAGAAGGTCACTACGAGAGAACCCGATGACTCCCAGATCGAAGTAGCGATGAGTTCATTTATCAGGGTAATAGAAGCAGAAGATGAATTAAAAAGGGGCAAAGCCACACTGGAAACAACCTCCAGTTAGCAAACTTTAAAATATTTTCCATTTTTGGCCGTATCTATTTATGCATAATTCTATAAACAGGGCCATATTTTCATTTACTGATGACTATTTTAATAATATCCTATATCTAATGTATTTTTAAGGGAAACACACAAAATGAATGAACTGCTTAATAAACTAAAAAATTTTGAAGAAAAATATAATAAACTGATTGAAAAACTCTCAAGTCCTGAAGTCACATCAAATCCGGAAAAAATAAAGGAGTATGGCAAAAAAGTCTCCGAAATAGAGGAAGTGGTAAATCTTGCTAAAAAGTACCGCGGGGTGATCACGTCACTTGATGAAGCTCATGAGATGCTGGATCTGGAAAAAGATGAAGAGATGAAGGATTATCTCAAGGACGAGATCAATAAGAACAGTGAACGCAGGGCCATACTCGAAAAACAGATAAAGGTACAGCTGGCACCGAAGGATCCAAATGATAAAAAAAATGTAATCGTTGAGATCAGGGCAGGCGCAGGCGGAGATGAGGCAGCGCTTTTTGCAGAAGTGCTTCACCGGCTCTATACAAAATATGCTGAAAGCAAGAGATGGAAACATACTATTCTTAGTTCAAACCGCCTCGGTATAGGAGGTTTTAAGGAAATAATATTTGAGATCGATGGTGAAGGTGCATACGGTACCATGAAATACGAATCAGGGGTCCACAGGGTGCAGAGGGTTCCGGCTACTGAATCACAGGGCAGGATACATACTTCTACCGCTACTGTGGCTGTCCTGCCAGAAGTTGAAGACGTGGAGGTCGAGATAGATCCTAATGATCTCAGGATAGATGTTTTCCGCTCGAGCGGACCCGGAGGACAGTCAGTAAATACTACTGATTCAGCAGTAAGGGTAACACATATACCTACCGGGATGATAGTCAGCTGTCAGGATGAGAAATCCCAGCTGCAGAATAAGGATAAGGCATTAAAGATACTCCGGGCCAGACTGAAGGAAGAGGAAGAAAGAAAGCAGAAGGACGAACAGACGGAAAACAGGAGGATGCAGATAGGGACCGGCGACCGCAGTGAGAGGATCAGGACATATAATTATCCACAGGGGAGGATAACTGACCACAGGATCAATCTGACGCTGTATAAACTGGAAGAGGTCCTTGAGGGGAATTTAGAGGAGCTTATCACGGAACTAAAAACAGCTGATGAGGAAAAGAAACTGGAAAAACTCGGAGTATGACCGGTGGAAAAATGGAACGTAAAAAAAATATTGGACTGGGGCATTGATTTTTTCGACGGGAAGGATGTTCCCCGGCCCCGTCTTTCAGCTGAACTACTTCTGGCATCTGTCCTTGGGCTGTCCAGGATGAATCTCTATCTAAGTTATAACAGGGTGCTTACTTCCGGTGAGCTTAAGACTTATAAAGAGCATATACTTAAGAGACTTGAACATGTCCCGATACAATACATACTGAATGAGGCATATTTTAGAAATATAAAACTATATGTTGATAGGAATGTGCTGGTCCCCCGTCCCGAGACTGAACTTATTGTTGAAAAATCACTTGAGATAGCTGAAGACGTATTGAATAAAAAGGGAAGCGCTACTATTGCTGAGGTCGGTACAGGAAGCGGCGCCATAGCTTTAAGCCTTTATAGCGAGCTCAAAAAAAGATCAGGGGATAGTTCCGGCGGGGAGTTTGAATGCACCATCATAGCCACTGACAGCAGCATAGATGCACTTGAGGTAGCCCGCAAAAATGCCCAGGATATAATGAAAACGGAAGACCTTGAAAGCATAGAGTTTATACAGTGTGATATTTTACCGGAAGCCGGCTCTTTTATTTTTAAAAAATACTGTGGAAAAATAGATATCATTATATCAAATCCTCCTTATATCAGAGAGGATGATTTCCCCGGTCTTCCCCGGGAGGTCAGGGAATATGAACCTGGAGCAGCTCTTGTGGCTGGCAGTACCGGTCTTGAAATATATGAAAAGATCCTGTCTGTAGCAGTTCCCTATCTGACAACTGAAAGTCCGGCATATATTATTTTTGAAACAGATCCCATAGTATCCGGTGATCTGCTTGAATTAGTTGAAGGAACAACAGATTTTAAGCAAGCTTTATTAGAAAAAGATTATAATAAAAAGGACCGTATCCTGATTGCCAACCGGTCTCTATGACGTTGCGTCCGGAAAACGGATTGGATTGGACAATTTTAAAAAAATCACTATAATAGGTTTGCGGTTAAAAAGTTAGCTGTATTTTTAACGTCGCGGGGTGGAGCAGTCTGGTAGCTCGTCGGGCTCATAACCCGAAGGTCATAGGTTCAAATCCTATCCCCGCTACCAATTTTCAGCGGCGATCCTTCACGATTTTGCGATTCCTCACTAACAGACCTGCCTCTTCGGAGCATGCTCCTGCCAGATGGCAGATGTTTTAGGAATGACGACTTCTTTTTTGATCAAACTCATGCACCATTATACTGGAGGTTGCAAGACAGTTTAAAATTCAGGACACATCTCCTGAGCCGGGGAGTATTTATATTGATGCATAGTACACAAATATATCGGCTGCCCCAGATCAGTTTAAAACCGAGCATGCTCCAATACCGCTTGAGCTTTGCTCTTGTAGATTCTTCATCTATTACAAAGGTACCAGCCAGCATTTTTTCTTTCATTTAATCCCCACATGCATATACTGGCAGCTGATGGATGTTTTGGGGATGACGGATTCTTCTACGCTCCCTCTATTGATATTGATACCGCATCCCTTGAAAAACTATTCATACATAAGATATTTAAGATGCTTCTTAAAAAGG
>CAYRTF010000033.1:0-11977 GCA_964427165.1 uncultured Actinomycetota bacterium
GTATAGAACTTGGCTATAAGAAAATATAAACCTACCACTCCGGGCAGGAGGTTTGCATCGGTTGCAGATTTTTCGGATCTCTCAAAGAAGAGGCCTGAGAAATCACTTACCAGCTCACTTAATAAAAGAGCGGGACGTAATGCTGCTGGAAGGATAACAAGAAGGCATAGCGGAGGCGGACATAAAAGGTTATATAGGATAATTGATTTTAAAAGGACAAAAGACGGTATCCCCGCAAAGGTTACTCATATTGAATATGATCCGAATAGAAGCGCAAGAATAGCTCTTCTGGTCTACAATGATGGAGAGAAAAAATATATACTTGCTCCGCTTAAGTTAAAGGTAGGAGATAAGGTCATGTCCGGTGAAAAAGCTGATATAAAAGTTGGAAACAGCCTTCCTATCGCTAATATTCCTGTTGGTACCGTAATACACAATATCGAGCTCAAAGAAGGCAGGGGGGCCGAACTTGTAAGGTCCGCCGGAGGATTTGCGCAGCTTCTTGCAAAGGAAGGTAAATATGCAAATATTAAACTTCCTTCCGGAGAGGTAAGACTTGTAAGGATGACTTGCAGGGCGACTATAGGCCAGATCGGAAATACCAGTCACGATATTATAAGTCTCGGTAAAGCTGGAAGAAAAAGATGGCTGGGGGTAAGACCCACAGTCAGGGGCACAGCCATGAACCCGGTCGATCATCCTCATGGCGGCGGTGAAGGAAAGAATAAAAGTTCCGGAAGGGATCCGGTTACACCATGGGGCAAGCCTACCCTGGGATATAGGACAAGGCAGAAAAATAAGGCTACTGACAAGTATATTATCAGAAGAAGAAACAAATAAGGTTTTAACCAGAGGAGGATACTTATGTCAAGGTCTTTAAAAAAAGGGCCTTTCATAGAAGAGAAACTTCTAGAAAAGATTAATAAACTAAATGAAGTTGGTGACAAGAAGATCATAAGGACCTGGTCCAGGGCTTCGACAGTATTCCCTGAAATGGTAGGGCACACTATTGCGGTCCATGATGGCAGGAGACATGTTCCTATATTTATTTCAGAATCGATGGTAGGGCATAAATTAGGTGAATTTGCACCAACAAGGTCCATAAGACCGCATACATTTAAGGGGAAAAGCGAAAGTGTGGCAAAAGTAACAAATTGATAAAGGCAGTTTAGCAAGGGGGCAGTAGCTTGGAAGCTAAGGCAGTTGAAAAATTTATTAGAATATCGCCAAGAAAATTAAGATACGTAGCAGATGCAATAAGAGCTAAAAGAGTGGATGATGCAGTAGACTTACTTACATTCACTACAAAGAAAGCGGCTCTGATAATCAGAAAAGCGGTTCAGAGCGCAGCGGCAAATGCTACTGAGAATCATAAAATGAATGAAGATGACCTGGTGGTAGAGAAAATATTTATTAATGAAGGTCCAATACTTAAAAGATTCAGGCCCAGAGCCAGAGGAAGGGCTACAAAGATAAGAAAAAGGACTTCACATTTGACCGTGATCGTTTCTGATGGCAGAGAAGAGGAGGCTAAGGGTAATGGGTCAAAAGGTTAATCCAGTAGGGCTGAGACTAGGGATCAATAAGGGATGGCAATCCAGATGGTTTGCAACCAAGGATTATGCAAAATTATTAAAAGAAGATCTTATTATCAGGAAAATAATAGAAGAGCAGCTGGGAAATGCAGGTATTTCCAAAATAGAGATAGAGAGGACCGTTGAGGAAGTCAAGATCGATATGCATACATCCAAACCTGGAATGGTGATCGGGCGGAGAGGCGCCACTATCAATGATATAAGGAAATTAATCGAAGATACCACTGGAAATATTATTCAGCTAAATATAGTCGAGGTCAAAAAGCCCGAACTTGTAGCCAGGCTGGTAGCTGAGAGTATTGCCGGACAGCTGGTAGGCAGGGTAAGTTTCAGGAAAGCTATGAAAAAAGCCATGAGTTTATCGATGAAGGCAGGAGCAAAGGGAGTAAAGGTGCAGTGTTCAGGCAGACTCGGTGGAGCAGAAATGGCAAGGACCGAATGGTACAGGGAAGGCAGAGTACCACTTCATACTTTGAGGGCGGATATAGATTATGGTTTTACAGAGGCTAAGACCACTTTCGGAAAGATAGGTGTAAAAGTCTGGTTATACCGGGGTGATCTTATTTTTAAGGATAATGGCGAAGAGACTTCTATAATCAGTGAACCGGAAGAAAAGCGGAAGGAAAAGCCGGGAAGAAGGTTCAGGAGGCCAAGGGAAAGCGGAAGAGCTGCTCCAGATAAAAGGCCAGGTAAAGATGTCCCGAAAAAGAATGGGGCCAAAGTAAAAGCGGCTGAGGATAAAAAAGAAGCCAAAAAAGATGAAATTACAGAAAGTAAGGCAGAAGAAAGAATTTTAAAAAAAGCTAAAGAGGCTAAAGCAAAGACCGGCAAGAAAGAAACAGTAAAAGCTGGCACAAAAGAAGATAGCAAGACAAAAGAAGATAAGGAAAAGGTTTAAGTTAGGAGATATTCATGTCACCGATGTTAATGCCAAAAAGGGTTAAGCATAGAAAAGTGCACAGAGGCAGGATGAAAGGACCTTCAAAGGGAGGCACAAACCTTACTTTTGGAGAATATGGCCTGCAGGCCCTTGAAGCAGGCTGGGTAACCAGCAAGCAACTGGAAGCCGCAAGAGTTGCACTTACCAGGCATATTAAAAGGGGAGGCAAAGTATGGATAAGCGTCTTTCCTCATAAATCGATAACCAAAAAACCGGCTGAGACGCGTATGGGAGGCGGCAAAGGTGCACCAGAGAGCTGGGTGGCCGTTGTGAAACCCGGAAAAGTGATGTTTGAACTCTCCGGAGTAAGTTTAGATGTTGCAAAAGAAGCTATAAGGCTGGCTTCGAATAAATTATCAATAAAGACCAAGTTTATTTACGGTGAACAGTAAAACTGATTGGAATAAAAATGAGAGCAAGTGATATAAGAGAACAGACAAGAGAGGAACTTGAAGGAAAGCTTAATGATATTAAGAAGAACCTTTTTACTCTAAAGTTTCAGAAAGCCATAGGCCAGCTTGAAAATACACAGGCTATTGGCGGTCTTGGCAGGGATATAGCCAGGATAGAGACATTGATACGTGAAAAGGAACTGGGGATAAACCTGGGACTGAAAACTGAAAAAACCAGGGCAAAGAAAAAAAGTCCGGCCTCAAAGAAGATATCAATAAAGAAGACCGGTAAAAAGGATGATAAAAAGACTAAAGCAAGTAGTGAAATCAAGTAAGGGGGATTTTTTTGGATAGGGCAAATAGAAAAACAAGAATAGGTACAATAGTAAGTGACAAAATGGAAAAGACCATTGTTGTTGCTGTAGAGTCTCATTACAAACATCCTCTATACAATAAGATCTTAAGAAGAATAAAAAAGTATAAAGCACATGATCCCGGGCAAGACGGCAAGCCAGGAGATGTAGTAAAGATCACTGAAACCAGGCCTTTGAGCAAAACTAAGAGGTGGAGACTGGAAGAAGTTGTAAAGAAAGCGGAATAGAGAAGGAAAATAAAATGATTCAAGCGGAAAGCAAAGTAAAGATCGCTGATAATACAGGGGCAAAAGAAATAAAATGCATAAAGGTCCTTGGCGGTTCTAAAAGAAGATATGCCCGCATAGGTGATATTTTTGTAGCTACCGTAAAAGTCGCTAATCCTGGCGGGGTAGTTAAGAAGAGTGAAATCGTAAAAGCTGTACTTGTAAGATCAAAAAAACAGTATAGAAGGCCCGATGGCTCATATATCAGGTTTGATGAGAATGCCGCAGTTATTATTGATAATACCAATAATCCCAGGGGTACCAGGATCTTCGGCCCTGTAGCCAGGGAACTGAGGGAAAAGAATTTTATGAAGATAATATCTCTTTCACCGGAAGTATTATAATGATTAGGAGACTTAAATGTTAAAGATAAAAGTAAATGACAAGGTAAAGATCGTAAAAGGCAAGGATAGAGGAAAATCAGGAAAGGTCCTGAGGATCAATAATGAGTATGGAAGAGTTTTTGTAGAAGGGGCCAATATAATAAATAAACATACCAGGCAGAAGGACCAGAGTAAGCCGGGCGGAATAATCAAGAAAGAAGGTCCGATCAATATTGCCAATGTCAGGGTAATATGCCCTAATTGCGGAAAACCTGCCAGAATGGGATTTGATATAAGTGGAGCTGGCCAGAAATCCAGAATTTGTAAAAAATGTAATCAGCAGATTTAAAATATTGCTTGAGGTGTATAGATGAAACCCAGACTTAAAGAAAAGTATATAAAGGAAATCGTACCCAAACTCATGAAGAGCGGGAAGTATAAGAATATAATGGAGATCCCAAAATTACTGAAGATATGTGTAAATATAGGAGTGGGATCAGCAACGGAGAATATAAAAGAGCTTGATGCAGCAAGTGAGGACCTGGCAGTAATAACCGGACAAAGACCAGTTATTACAAAAGCTAAGAAATCCATTGCCGCGTTCAAGGTAAGGGAAGGCAATCCCATTGGCTGCATGGTGACACTCAGGGGGGATATGATGTATGAGTTCCTTGACCGGCTATTAAGTATTTCGCTTCCGAGAGTAAGGGACTTCAGAGGACTGTCTAAAAAAAGTTTTGATGGTACTGGTAATTACACCTTAGGTGTCAAGGAACAGCTTATCTTCCCGGAAATAAACTATGATAAAGTAGAATCTGTAAGGGGGATGAATATCACTATCGCTACTTCATCGGTTGATGATTCCAATGGATTGGACCTGTTAACAGAATTCGGATTTCCGTTTAGAAATAATAATTCAGGCCAGTAGGAGGACTCTGTGGCTAAGAAATCATTAATAGCAAAACAAAAAAGAGAACCGAAATTTAAGACAAGGCAATATAATAGATGTTTTAGGTGCGGCAGGCCGAGAGGTTATTTTAGAAAATTCGGGCTGTGCCGTATTTGTTTAAGAGAATTGGCCCATGAAGGGAAGATTCCCGGACTGACCAAGTCCAGTTGGTAAAAGGAGAAATTTATGTCGTATATGTCTGATCCCGTTGCCGATATGTTGGCAAGGATTAAAAATGCTTACACAACTAATATGGATATTGTGGTTATACCTTTTTCAAAATTCAAGGCCGATATTATAAATATCCTTGACGAAGAGGGTTATATAAGGAGCCATGAGATCAGGAAAGATGAAGGTGTCCAGGGTGTAATAAAGGTACATTTAAAATATAATAAAAATGGGAACTGTGCCATCAGCGGTCTAAAAAAGATCAGCAAGCCAGGACTTAGAGTATATGCAGAAAAAGATAAAATACCGCAAACTCTGGGTGGACTGGGAGTAGTTATGGTATCCACTTCCAGGGGCGTGCTCACAGGTTCGAAAGCAAAGGAATCTGGGATAGGCGGCGAAGTGATCTGTTCAGTTTGGTAATAAGAGAGGAGTTCGATTTTGTCCAGGATAGGTAAAAAGCCAGTGGTTGTTCCGGATGGTGTTGAAATAAAAATAGAAAAAAACAGTATTTCTGTAAAGGGAAAACTCGGAGAGCTGCATCAGGGATATGATGGAAAAGCTGTCAAAATAGACCGTGAAGAAAATAATGTTATCATAAGACCACTTTCGGCAAGCAAAGAAGTAAGGTCAAAATATGGTCTATATAGAAGCCTGGTCAGCAATATGGTATTGGGAGTCTCCGAAGGATTTTCCAAGACCTTAAAGATAATAGGGGTGGGGTACAGGACCAGCCTTAAGGGAAGCGATCTTGAGATGCTTGTTGGATATTCAAATCCGGTGGTTTTTAAAAAACCTGAAGGCATCACTTTTGAAGTTCCTGACAATACTACTATTATCGTAAAAGGTATTGATAAGCAGATCGTAGGAGAGGCAGCTGCAAATATAAGGAAGATAAGGCCGCCTGAACCCTATAAGGGCAAAGGGATAAAGTATTCTGATGAGATCATCAGGCGAAAAGTTGGAAAAGCTGCAATAGCTGCAGCCGGTTAAATTAATGGGAGAATAGATGAAGACAAAAATACAGAGAAAAGATAATAAGTTTAAAAGAAAAACAAGATCCCGCCTGAAAGTAAAGGATAATTTTTCAAGACCGAGGCTTAGCGTATTCCGCAGCTCAAAGTATATATACGGTCAGATAATCGACAATGTGACAGGCAGGACGCTTTTGGGGATCTCAAGCAAAGATATCGATGCTAAAAAAGAAGATAAGGGAAAGATCGACATAAGCTTTAGGACCGGTGAAGCTCTGGCAAAGAAAGCTCTTGATAAAAAAATTGATATGATAGTATTTGACAGAAGCGGATATAAATATCATGGCAGGGTCAAGGCACTTGCAGAAGGCGCCCGTAAAGGCGGATTAAAATTTTAGTATATTTAAAGGAGGATTGCTAGTGGCGAAAGTACCTGAAAATACAGAACTAGCTGAAAAGGTAATAAAGATAAATAGGGTCGCAAAAGTAGTAAAAGGTGGAAGAAGATTTAGTTTTAGCGCCCTGGTAGCAGTTGGAGACATGAATGGGAAAGTAGGAGTTGGCTTTGGGAAAGCAAATGAAGTCTCAACTGCCATTCAAAAAGGCGTTAATGATGCAAAGAAGAATATATTCAAGATACCTCTTATTGATGGCACCATTCCTTACCAGATAAATGCACGCAGCGGTGCAGGAAATGTTTTTATGAAACCTGCATCACACGGCAAGGGAGTAATCGCAGGCGGACCCGTAAGGACCATACTCGAACTTGCGGGAGTAAAAAATATATTGACCAAATCACTGGGCAGTTCAAATGCTTTAAGCATTGTAAATGCTACAGTTTATGGATTGAAGTCGCTCAGGTCTCCCGAACAGATCGCGGAGATCCGCGGGAAGACCGGGACTGAAGATTTAAATTAATATTAATCATCTGTCTAAAAAAGTTTTAATAATATCAGGAGGAAAAACAGTGAAACTTAGTGAATTAGAATCCCCTAAGTCATTGAAGAAGAAAAAGAGAGTGGGCCGGGGAGACGGTTCTGGACACGGGACTACCAGCGGAAGGGGCACCAAGGGCCAATTATCCCGTTCAGGCGGAAAGACCAGGATAGGTTTTGAAGGTGGACAGATGCCCCTGCAGAGAAGGGTTCCGCATCTTAAAGGTTTTAAGAATCTTAGGAAAAAAGTATTTAATATTGTAAATATAGGTGATCTTGAGGATTTCAAGGAAGGTACCACTATTGATTATAAGCTGCTTGAGGAGAAAGGTCTTATAATGAAAAAGGATGCTCCTTTAAAAGTCCTGGGAAATGGCCAGTTGTCCAAAAAGCTTACTGTAAAAGCGAATGCTTTTAGCGGAGGCGCATCCGCTAAAATAGAAAAGGCTGGAGGAAAAGCGGAGGTAATCTAATGCTTCGAGCAATATTAACAGCTTTCAGAATAAGAGAGATAAGAAATAAAATATTATTTACTATTGGGATCCTTGCCATTTACAGGCTGGGAGCCAATATCACTATTCCCGGTGTAGATGCCACAGTGATACTGGCCCAGGTAGAAACAGGCGTACTTGGCATGATGGATCTTTTTGCCGGAGGTGCACTGGGTAGATTTGCCGTATTTTCGCTTGGGATCATGCCATATATTACTGCGACTATCATCATGCAGCTTCTACAGGTAGTAATACCCAAACTGGAACAGCTTTCCAAGCAAGGTGAGACCGGCCGCAGGAAAATAAACCAGATCTCAAGATACCTTACAGTGGCGCTTGCTCTTATCCAGTCAGTGACTATGACATTTTTCTTCAGGAATTTTGGAGCTATACCGAATTTTAATATTCCCAATGTCTTGCTGATAGTAGTAACACTAACAGCTGGTACGACGCTTATAATGTGGTTGGGAGAGCTTATCAATATCCATGGCATAGGAAATGGCATATCTCTTATTATATTTGCAAATATCGTTTCAAGGATGCCCGGACAAGTAATAAGCCTTTTCAGGCTGCAGGGGACGAATTATTTTTTTCTGGCCTTATTTATGATCCTTACCATTGGCATAATAATGGCAATTATACTCATACAGCAGGGTGAGAGGAAAATCCCCGTGCAGTATGCAAAGAGGGTAGTGGGCCGGAAAGTCTTTGGCGGACAGAGCACCTATCTGCCATTGAAGGTAAACCAATCCGGTGTCATGCCTATCATACTTGCTATTGCTATCCTTCTGTTCCCTGCCACTATTGCGCAATTTATCCCGAACCGGTGGATACAATCTTTTGCAGACGCGCTTAGTCCGTCTGCCCAGGGTAATATAAATCCCATTTATGCGATAAGCTATACTATACTTATAATTATATTTGCATATTTCTATACTGCTATTACTTTTAATCCTATAGACACTGCTGATAATCTAAGAAGGTATGGAGGATTTATACCCGGCATAAGACCCGGAAGAAATACAGCTGATTACCTGACCAATGTCCTTAACAGGATAACACTCCCGGGTGCGGTTTTCCTTGCGATCGTGGCCCTGCTTCCTGAGGTTTTAATAAATTATTTACAAATACCCTTCAGGTTTGGGGGGACATCCATACTGATCACAGTAGGTGTTGCACTTGATACGATGAGGCAACTTGAATCCCAGTTGACGATGAGGGACTATGAAGGGTTTTTAAAATGAGGATAGTTATGCTGGGGGCCCCTGGTGCCGGCAAAGGCACACAGGCGAAGAAGATTTCTGAAAAATTTGATATCCCACATGTCTCAACAGGGGAAATTCTCCGTAAAGAGATAAAAAATGAGACAGAATTGGGGCTTAAGGCAAAGAGTTTTGTAGAAAGCGGCAAGCTGGTCACTGACGAGCTGGTCATTGAAATAATCAAGAATTTCATTCAGGGGGATTCTGCAAAGAACGGATTTCTCATGGATGGTTTTCCAAGAAATCTGGCGCAGGCCAAAAAGTTTGAAGAAATGCTTGAAGAGGTAGGGCTTAGGCTGGATCATGTGATAAATATCACTGTTGACAATAGTGAGATAATAAACAGGCTTGGTATGAGAAGGACGTGCAGGGAATGCCAAAAGATAACAAGTGTAGCAGAGAGTAATAACGGTACGTCATGTCCTGAATGCGGAGGGGAACTTTTTATCCGCAAAGATGATGAAAGGGAAGTTATCGCGCGCCGCCTGGAGGTGTATGAGAAAGAGACCCGGCCGCTTATTGAATATTATACTAAAAGCGGAATACTTACAGATATTGACGGCCTGGGGGCAGAAGAGGAAGTGACTGAAAGGATACTGAAAAATTTATGATAATTTGCAAGTCAGCTTCTGAGATAGAGATCATGAAAGAAGCTGGTCAAATTGTTGCCAGAGTTCTTTTGAAAATTGAAAAATTACTCGAGCCAGGCATTACAACCGGGGAGATCGATAGGATAGCTGAAAAGACGATCAGGTCTTACGGGGCCATTCCTGCATTCAAGGGTTATATGGGCAGACTTTCAAACAGGGCATATCCAGGCAGTGTATGCATTTCAATAAATGAAGAAGTGGTGCATGGTATTCCCGGGGAAAACAGGATAGGCGATGGAGATCTGGTATCCATTGATGTAGGGGTTAAGAAGAATGGTTTTTATGGAGATGCGGCCAGGAGCTTTAAGATAGGCAGAGTAAATGCTATTGTGGAAAAACTCTGGAAAGCTACCAGTGAAGCACTCGATAAAGCAATTGATAAATGTATAGTTGGAAATAGATTATCTGATATTTCTAACTGTATAGAAAAAAGAGCTCTTTTGTCCGGATTTTCCGTAGTCAAGGATTTTGTGGGGCACGGGATCGGGAAAAAGATGCATGAGGATCCCCAGATATTAAATTACGGACCACCCGGACAGGGACCGCTTTTAAAAAAGGGAATGGTGCTCGCAATAGAGCCCATGCTCAATGAAGGCAGAAGTGATGTTGAGATACTTGAAGATATGTGGACGGTGGCCACAATTGATAGGAAGCTATCATGCCACTTTGAGGATTCTGTTGCGATTACCCGGAACGGACCGCTTGTATTGACAAGAATATAGTCCAGGCTGATGAGAATAAGTGATAAATTAGTAGACAGAAATGAGGTTTTTTGGTAACCTACATATTTGCGCTGATTTAAGCATTTTATTAAACAACAGGGGGTAAGGATATCTCTAAAAAAGAAGGCATTATAGAAGCCGAAGGAACGATTTTGGAAGCACTTCCTAATGCTATGTTCAGGGTAGAACTGGAAAATGGCCATAAATTACTGGCTCATATATCAGGTAAGATGAGGATGCATTATATAAAGATCCTGCCAGGGGATATGGTAAAGGTGGAAATATCACCTTATGATCTTTCCAGGGGCAGGATAACATACAGGAAGAAATAGACAAAACTAAATATTAATGATTAAAAATAATTTTTGATGGAAAGAGGAAATAGGATGAAGGTCAAACCATCAGTTAAAAAGATATGTAATAATTGCCGGGTTATTAAAAGAGAAGGTAAAGTAATGATCATATGTAAAAACCCAAGACATAAGCAGAAACAAGGCTAAGGAGGCACAAACTTGGTTAGGATCGCAGGGGTAGATATACCGAATGAAAAACATGTTAACATTTCTCTTACTTATATTTTTGGCATCGGGAGGGCCACAGCTGAGAAGATATTAGATGACCTCGGCATTAAAAAGGATACCAGGGCCAAAGATCTGACTGAAGAAGAAGTAGTAAAAATAAGGGATTATCTCGAAAGTAATCTAAAGATCGAAGGAGATCTAAGAAGAGAGGTGAGCCAGAATATTAAAAGGCTCATAGAGATCAATTCATACCGCGGGATAATGCACAGGCGCGGACTTCCCGTGAGGGGCCAGAGGACCCATACCAATGCAAGGACCAGAAAGGGCCGTAAAAAGAGTGTTGGCATCAGGAAGAAGATCTCTACTTAATAATATAGATACAGGGAGTAGGTTTGGCTAAGAAAAATACCGCAAAAAAAAGAATAAAAAATAAAGATAGAAAGAATGTACCTTATGGGATAGCCCATATACAGTCTACTTTTAATAATACTATAGTGAGTATAACCGATCAGCAGGGCAACACTATTGCATGGGGAAGCTCAGGCGGACAGGGTTTTAAGGGTTCAAGAAAGAGCACCCCTTATGCAGCGCAGATAACAGCTACAGCTGTGGCAAAAAATGCCCAGGAACATGGTCTTGTGAAGGTGGATGTAAGAGTAAAAGGGGTAGGGTCCGGCAGGGAGACTGCTGTTAGATCACTTCAGGCTGCGGGTCTGGAGATAGGTGCTATAATAGATGTTACCCCGGTTCCGCATAATGGATGCAGACAGCCTAAAAGACGTAGACTCTAATAAATAATACAAGAAGGAGCTTAAATAGAATGGCAGTGGTCAAAATTGCAGCTTGCAAGCAATGCAGGAGAGAAAAAGAGAAATTATTCCTTAAGGGACAGAGATGTTTTTCGGATAAATGTGGAATGGAAAAGAAACCCTATGCTCCCGGACAGAGAGCAAAAAGGAGAGTAGTAGAAACAGAATACTATACACAGCTCCGGGAAAAACAGAAAGCAAAAAGATATTATGGGGTACTTGAAAAACAGTTTTCTAATTATTATAAAAAAGCTGTAAAGACCAGGGGCATCACCGGTGAGATCCTGCTGCAGTTTCTTGAGACACGTTTGGATAATATTGTATATATAATGGGATTCGCGACTTCAAGAGCCCAGGCCAGGCAGCTTATAAATCACGGGCATGTGAGGGTAGATGATAAAAAAGTGGATATAGGCTCCTACTCTGTAAAAGAAGGCCAGGAAATAAGTATTGCTCCTGGAAGTAAAGAAATAATGCCGGTACTTGAAGCCAAGGAATCAGGCGGTACCATAAGTATTCCTCAGTGGTTGGAAACGGATCTTGAAAATCTAAAAGGAAAGATCTTGAGACTTCCTGAAAGAGAAGATATACAGGCACCTATAAATG
>CAYRTF010000034.1:0-3751 GCA_964427165.1 uncultured Actinomycetota bacterium
TAATTTGGACAGCTTAAGAAATGGCGGTTAAGCGGCTGTGGAAATCGGTGTTAAAAAAAATTATTCAAAAGAGGACAATATCGCAGAACAACAACATATTCAAAAGATATGCTTGAAAAACTGGCGGTTTAATATATAATAAAGCAGGAATTTGTTCAAGCATTGCACAAATGTGCAGTACTTATTCACAAATTATCCACAAAGAGCCTTTTCTATTTTATGAGTGAATTAGAGAAAAAAAGATTTCTGGCAAAGATAGCAAGCCTCTATTATCTTGAGGGGCTTACACAGCAGAGTATCGCAAACAAACTTAATATCTCAAGAACCAAAGTCTCAAGATATCTTACCCGGGCGAGAAGCGAGGGAATTGCAGAGATAAAAATAAATTATCCTGCAAAAGATTTTTCAGGCCTTGAGTACCAGATAGAAAAAAAATACAAAATAAGTGAATGCATAATTGTAAATACGCTTGAAAGCAGTGAAACTACTATTGAGGCAATGAGTGGAAGCCTTAACAATATCCTATCCCGTATCCTGGAGGATGGAAGTTATATCGGAATAGGCTGGGGCGGGTCGCTGCGCGAGATGGCAAAGTATATAAATGTCATGGAAAAAAATGATATAAAAGTGGTTCCTATGATAGGAGGACTTGGAAAGACGGGGACAGGGGTACATACGAATTCTGTTGCAAAAAATATTGCTGACCGCATGAATGGTATAAGCTATATGATCCATTCACCCGCAGTACTTGATAATAGGGAAGTGAAGGAGATCGTTGAGAAGGATAGTAATGTGAGTGAGATAATGGGAATGTCTTCAAAGATCGATACAGCAATAATAGGGATGAGCGATATCGGTATGGACTCCACCCTTATAAAGACAGGAAGTTTTACGGAAGAAGATTTCAAATATCTTAAAAGCCTGGATGTTGTAGGTGATGTAAACCTGATATTTATTGATGAGAACGGCAATCATGTTCCCAATAAAATAGATGAACGGATCGTCCGTGTGCCGCTCGAGGGGCTTAGAAAAATAAAACATGTGATCGGAGTAGCTTTTGGAAAGAGAAAATTAAAAGTCCTCCTTGGCGCACTCAGGGGGCAGATAATAAATGTATTATTTACTGATGAGGAAACAGCAATCGGGATAATAAAGGCAGGATAATGATGGCAAAGGCGAAAATTAAAAAAGATAGCAAAAAGTATCTTGAAATAGATGGGCATATGATCGAAGACAGGTTCAAAGAACTGGATGATAGCAGAAAGGTAGAGATGCTTAAGAGGATGTACCAGATCAGGCATTTTGAGTTCCAGACAGAGCAATTCATAATAAGAGGGATGATCCACGGCACATGCCACCTCTATATCGGGGAAGAAGCAACTGCCGTAGGGGCAGTATATGCTACCGGAAACAGTGATTACATCACATCGACCCACAGGGGGCATGGGCATTGTATTGCAAAAGGGGCCGACCTTAGCCTAATGATGGCAGAACTTCAAGGAAAGAAAACAGGCTATTGCAAGGGTAAGGGAGGGTCGATGCATATTGCTGATCTTGCGACTGGAAACCTAGGGGCAAATGGTATTGTCGGGGGGAGCATAGGGATCGCCACAGGTGCGGGCCTTACCTGCAAGATGAAGAAAAACGGTAAAATGGTGATCTGCTTTTTTGGAGACGGGGCCACAAACCGCGGCATATTCCACGGTTCGGTAAATATGGCCTCAATATGGGACCTTCCTGTCATCTATTTATGTGAGAACAATGTATACGGGATGTCAACCTCCATAAAGGAAGCCTTTAATATAGCAAAGATATCAGACAGGAAATATGCCTATGGTATAGATGGGCTTACAATCGATGGAAACGATGTGATCGAGGTATTTAATGTAATATCCCATTACAGGGATGTGTGTTTTGAAGGTAAGGGACCAGTACTGGTGGAGGCGCTTACATACAGATGGAGGGGACATTCTAAAAGTGATGCCCAAATCTATAGAACAAAAGAAGAAGTAAAGAGCTGGATGGACAGGGACCCGATAAAAAGGTATGGAAAAGAACTGGTAGAACATGGGGTTATGACTAAAAAACAAATAGACGACCTGGAAAAACAAGTAATCGAAGAAATCAGGAAAGCTTCGGAATTTGCGAAGAACAGCCCTTTTCCTGACACTGCCACTATTGAAGAAGATGTATATGCTTAGAATAGAATAATATGATCAAATTTAAGGATTTAGATTTAAGGATCTAGAATATGAATGATAAAAGAGAGATAACATACCTGGAAGCAATAAGGGAAGCGATGCAGCAGATGATGAGGGAAGATGATAATATCTACCTGATCGGTGAAGACATAGCAGAATATGGCGGCGCTTTTGGCCTGACTGTTGGAATGGTCGAGGAATTTGGAAAGGAAAGGATAAGAAATACTCCAATATCCGAGGCTTCGATAATCGGTGCTGCCACAGGAAGTGCGATGACGGGCATGAGGCCCATAGCGGAGATCATGTTTTCAGATTTTATAACTATCGCAATGGACCAGATAGTAAACCAGGCAGCAAAGGCGCGGTATATGTTTGGCGGAAAGGCAAAAGTACCCATGGTGCTGAGGACCGCTGGGGGCGGAGGAACCGGAGCTGCCGGCCAGCATTCCCAGAGCCTTGAGGCTCTCGTGGCACATATCCCCGGACTCAAGGTAGTCATGCCATCGTGCCCATATGATGCCAAGGGGCTGCTTGTATCTGCTGTAAGGGATGATAATCCTGTTATATTTATCGAACATAAATTACTCTATAAAAATAAAAAATATATTCAGCATGTGCCAAAAGAGTTGTACCAGATACCATTGGGAAAGGGAGATAAAAAAAGAGACGGGAAAGATCTTACGATTGTGGCAACATCCCTTATGGCACAGAAAAGCCTTGAGGCAGCAGCTGCGGTAAAAGAAGAGAACGGATTTGAATGTGAAATAATCGATCTGAGGACATTAAGGCCACTGGATATAGATATAATAATCAGGTCCCTTGAAAAAACAGGCAGGCTGATGTGTGTTGAGGAAGCTCCTTTATTCGGGGGCTTTATGGGGGAAGTAGCTGCACAGATAGCGGAAGAAGCATTTGATCTGCTGGATGCGCCAATACTTAGAGTGGCCGGGAGGAATTGTCCGGTACCATACAGCCCTATCCTGGAGAATGAAATGATTCCCAGCATAAAGAGGATAAAGGAAGGGATCGATAGTATATTTGAGAAAGTATAGATGATGCCCAATGCAATTTTTGTTTATTGATAAGCGGAGTATTAGAAACTATAATAAGTTTTTTGATATATTTTAATTAATGATTTAGGGAGATATTTACATGCATGAAGTTATAATGCCAAAACTCGGCCTGACTATGGAATCTGGAAAGATTGAAAAATGGCACAAAAAAGAAGGGGATAAAGTAGAAGAAGGAGATATCCTCTTTGAGGTTATGACAGACAAAGTGTCCCTGGAGGTAGAATCCTATAATTCAGGTATTTTAAGGAAGATACTTAAAGTTGAAGGGGATGAAGTACCTGTAACTGAAGCAGTAGCCTATATAGGTACTGTTGATGAAAAAATTCCTGATATGCCCTCTAAGGGCACTGCAGGGGATGTCAGAGCTGATGTGTCAGTTGCAGCGGCAGTTTCCGGGGAGGAAAAATCATCTGCTGTTGCGGAACCCTCCACCGGTACTGGTCCCTTACCTTCAAAACACACATCCCTGTAATGGGA
>CAYRTF010000034.1:3761-11957 GCA_964427165.1 uncultured Actinomycetota bacterium
CCGCCACCGGTACTGCAGAGGCGACCAGCGCAGTAAAGCACCCTGAAACAGCTGACGGCAGAATAAAGATCTCACCGCTTGCCCGCAAGATAGCAGGTGAAAAAAATATTGATATCAGCACGGTAAAAGGATCGGGCCCCAGGGGGAGAATAGTAAAGGAAGACATTGAGAAGATCCTTGTAGATGTGAAAAAAGCGGATACTTCCCACCAGCGTATTAAAATATCGCCATTGGCCAGGAAAACTGCAAAAGATATTGGTATTGACTGGAAAACGGAGAGGATTCCGGGGAGCGGTCCCGGGGGGAGGATAATCAAGGAAGATATAGTAGCCTATAATAAGGCAAGGGCAAGAACCGTGCCTTCAGGCGCCGTAGTTTCCGGCAGCATGAGGATAAGGTCGACAGTAAAGCTTGAAGGTATAAGAAAAGTAATAGCACAGCGTATGAGCCTGTCAAAATCAACCATACCCCATATAGTGCTAAATGCAAAAGCAGATGCTACCAATCTTATGCAGTTCAGGGAACAATTAAAAGATGGTGTCCTCAAAAAGCATGAGGTCAAAATAACTTATACGGACCTTATACTAAAAGCTACGGCCCTTGCCTTAAGGGATAATATCGAGGTCAATTCATCACTTCAGGGGGATGATTATATTATTTATGAGGATGTCAATATGGGTATGGCCATATCTGTTGAAGAAGGGTTGATCGTCCCGACTATATTTTCATGCGATAATCTGGAAATAATAGATATTGCCAGGAAAAGAATAGACCTGATAGGAAAAGCCAGGAGTTCAAAACTTGCACTTGAAGAAATACAGGGAGGAACTTTTACTGTTACAAATCTGGGCATGTTCGGCATTAGGAATTTTTCAGCTATTATCAATCCCCCGCAGGCAGCCATTCTTGCAGTCGGTGAGATATATGAGGAACCTGCAGTGATAAAAGGCGGCAAGATAGGTATAAGATCATTCATGGATCTTTCTGTGTCATGCGACCATCGTATTATCGATGGTGCTGTAGGGGCCAGATTTCTTCAAAACATAGTGGAACTTATTGAGAATCCTGCTATGTTGGTTATATAATAAGATCGGCCTGGTCAGGGCCATAATAAGGGATATAACAGGATATGAAGGATGAAGAAGCAAAAATAGTGCTTTTTTGCATAAACTGCAATAAGGAATCGCCTCATACGGTAAATTATATTGGCAGCTATCTTAGAAGTGTAAGCTGTAATAATTGTTCGAGGACCATTGAGATAGACCGGAGGCATCTCCGTACTGTTTTTGCAGAAGACTTCATTAACCGGATCCTTACAAAACCTCACCGAATGACAGAAGATATGAAGAAGGCTGTTGCGACTCTTATGCCTTTCTTTCCTAAAAGACTCATACGCGAACCGATAAAGGTCTTAAAAGAGATCTATGAAGTCCTGAAAAAGGATAATGGGAAAAGATCGTCAAAGGAATAAAATTACAGGCTGATCTTATCCCGTATTTTATCAAAAGGCATATTAAAGATATTTTCAAAAGATTTTCGCACAAGTTCTTTGACATTATTTATAGGTATATCTTTGCCGAGGATTTCAGATATTGAGGTCTGGGAAAAATCCTTTAAGCCGCAGGCTACGATATTTTCAAAATATGAAAGGTCTATACTGATATTAAGCGATAGGCCATGGATCGTGATCCATTTCCTTACCTTTAACCCTATTGAAGCTATTTTTTTTGTGCCAGTGAATACGCCACGGTGTTTTTTGATCCTATTGCCAGCAATATTATAAATATTTAAAGTCTCTATTATTACCTCTTCAAGATTATGCACGAACAGGGTAAGGTCTTTCTTGAAATATTTAAGATTAAAAACCGGATAGCATATAAGCTGGCCTGGTGCATGGAGGGTTATATCGCCCCCCCTGTTTGATTGGACGATATCTATTCCTTTTTTGGAAAGAACAGCTTCTTTTACAAGCAGGTTTTCAGTACTCCGGTTGCTTCCGATAGTTATAACTGGCGGATGTTCAAGAAGTAAAAGTGCTCCGGGGAGATCATTTTTTCTAATATATTCAAAAAGCTCAAGTTGAAGCTGAAATGATTCACCATAGGGGATCAGGCCAAGCTCGAAAACGCCGATACCTCCTGAATCCCCCTTTTTTATCAGGTGCATTATACCTGAAGGAGCTAAAGCCTCTTTTTTTGTTTTCCCGGTTTTATTTACCATAAATGATATTTTAACATCAGAAAATTTATTATTACATCATTAAGAGGAGAAAAAAATGGCAGATAAAAAATTTGACCTTGCTGTCCTTGGAGGCGGTCCCGGCGGTTATGTCGGAGCAATAAGAGCTGCGAAACTGGGACTCAAGGTAGCAGTAATTGAAAAAAATAATCTTGGAGGAGTATGCCTTAACTGTGGATGTATTCCTACTAAAGCCCTTTATCATGTGGCCCAGACATTGGATGAGATAGGAAAGGCATCGATTTTTGGCATAGAAGTAAATAAGCCAAAACTTGATTTTTTAAAAGCGATGGCCAGAAAAGACGATATTATTGAAATGCAGAGGAGAGGGCTTGCATTTCACTTTAAGAAAAACGGGATAGAACTAATATATGGAGAAGGCAGGCTCAGCTCAGCCGGCATCCTTGCAATAAAGACATCCGATGGTAAAGATGTGGTGGTAAATGCAGACAATATCATCATATCTACCGGTTCATCTGCAAACGATGTGCCTCCATTTGACCTGTCGGAGGACGGTATTATGGAAAATACCGGCATCCTATCTCTTAAGAAGCTGCCAGAGTCACTTCTAATAGTAGGCGGCGGTGTAGTAGGTTGTGAGTTTGCAAATATATTTGCATCCTTTGGTACAAAGGTCACAATAGTCGAGCTTCTTCCGAGAATACTTACCACAGAAGATGAAGAAGTCTCAAAAGTTATCTACAAATCACTCCGTAAAAAAGATGTGGATATTTTTACCTCCACAAAAGTAGAAGAATCCAAAAAGGAGGGCAGCAAATTTCAATTAAAGCTTTCCGGTGGAGAAAAACTGGAAGCAGAGAAGATCCTTGTCTCGGTCGGAAGGGGACCCAATTCAACCGATATAGGGCTTGAGACAGTGGGGGTGGCAACTGATGAGAAGGGCTACATAAAGGTAGATAATAAGTTAAAGACAAATATAGCTAATATTTATGCTGTCGGGGATATTACAGGCGGACTTCAGCTTGCCCATGTGGCTTCAGAAGAAGGAAAGATAGCGGCAGAGATAATATCGGGAAAAGACAGGACCGTGGATTACTCGGTAGTGCCCTGGGCAGTGTTTACATCTCCCGAGATCGGTACCGTGGGTCTAAATACGGAACAGGCCAAAGAAAAAGGATATTCAGTATGTGTGGGAAACTTCCCGTTTTCAAACAGCGGTAAAGCTTTTATAACAGGGGAAACAGAAGGTTTTATAAATATTGTGACCAATAAAGAGACTGGAGAAATATTAGGCGCTCAGATGGTGGGGCCAAGGGCCTCGGACCTGGTACATGAAGTCGCAGTAGCGATGAAAGGCGAGATGCTTATCGATGATCTTTCGACAACCATACATTCTCATCCCACATTGTCAGAGGCAGTGATGGAAGCGGCAGAGGACTGTTTTGGTATCGCAACACATAAGTCTTAATAGATAATAATATAACCGATACCCATGTATATGTTTTTCCAGGCTGTATATTAATGAAAGCTGTGTAAATACTGGAAAGTGAGCATAGATTAAGTTTTATAACGAAGCCCGTTCTAACAAAATATTTTATTAGAAAGAAAAAACTAAATTGTATAAATTAATAGTCACTGATGTTGATGGAACACTTCTGGATAATAATTCACAGATCACTGAACTCAATAGGAGAGCACTTCTTGAATGTAGAAAAAGACGTATTGAAGTGATACTTGCCACTGGAAAGACGATGGATTCTATTATACATATAGTAAAGGACCTCGGTCTCAGTCTTCCCCAGATAACTCTGAACGGCAGCATCACCATAAGTCCCGATCTAAAGATAATAAAATCGTCAAAGATAGATCCTGTGCATTATTATGAGATCGTAAGGGAGATAAAGGATAATAATTATCAACCGGTGATCGGACTGGAGAATGGGAAATTATATATGGAAGAATATCATCCGGATTTGAAATATCTGGATGATATTGGCGAAAAATTTGAAACCGTAGGCAGCATAGAGACAGATTACTATGCAAATAATACTGTAGATATCTATATTCCTATTGAAGAATCCAATCCGCTGGACAGTAAGCTGAGAAAGAAATATTCAAATAAAATGCAATTTATCAGGTCCGGAAAGTTTTTTTTCGATATCCTGAGCAAAGACGCTACAAAAGGCAGTGCTCTTCTTGCCTTAATAGATACACTGGGAATAAATAAAGAAGAAGTCGCAGTGTTAGGAGACAGCCCTAATGACCTTTCCATGTTTGAGGTCGCCGGACTCAAGATCGCTGTAAAGGATTCATATCCCGAAATTCTTGAAAAGGCGGATATTGTAACAGATGAGAGTTATAATTCCGGCCTTGGAAAAGCAATTTATAAGTACATCCTGTAAGAAGGCTTAAAGCCTCCTGAGATCTTTTATTTTTTATCTCCGGGCTTATAGGAATAATTTAAGATAATTTGAAAGTCTTTGACAACGATAGTGTTTATGGTAGAATTAGTTCCCTGATCTTGAGAATTAAACTTTTTATAATAAATCTATCAATAAATACAAAATACGATGAATTCAAACGGTACAGTAGCACTGACTAAAAAGGTGATCATAACTTCATCGAGACCGGTGACCAAAGAGGATTTTATTAAAAAGATCGGCGAGATCTCCAAGAATTTAATAGAGTATCTTAAAAAAAATGGTTGCAGGGAGATAGGTCATATCAAATTTATCTCTACCACCGATGGCGAGGATTACCTGCAGTTCAGTGTCCACGATATAAGTAAAAAACCAATAATACAGGGCATACTTAGAAAGACTTTTGAAAAGATCAAACTTACCTTAAATATAATAGAATTCGGTGTAGGCAGGGAAAAGATCGATAATAAAGCAGACACAGAAATGAAAAACATCAAAGACTATTTTTCCAACCTTAAGTAAGGTCAATATATTTTTAAATCCCCCGGAACATATATAAGCCTCAGAAATCTTGAAATACTGGTATAATCCATGTTGAGTACCTGTAATGGATCAAGATACTTATTCATATATATAATTGCAAAGTGTAAATGGCTGTCTGTACAGGAAGGATCATCAAAAGCACCTATTGATGCGATGATATCACCCTGTTTTACCCTGTCTCCCTGACTTACGTATACGTTCTGCAGATTAAGATAAGTAGTCCTGATATTCCGATTATGCCTTATTACGATAGTGCGGCCTCCAATAGGGGAAAAGCCGGTATAGACAACGATCCCATTTCCTGAAGCTGATATCCTGTCCCCCGGACCGCCTATTATATCTATACCGGTATGCCTGTAAACTGCCTGCCTGTCACCATTAAAGTATTCTTCCCTGAAGCCAAGCGCTACATCTCCATAAAGAGGGAAAATAAATGGTTTCCTAAGACAGGATCCTTTGTCCGGATAAGGGGAGATAGAGGCAGGGCTTGATAGTAAGAGTAGTAAAAAGATACAAATAAACAAAACAAGAGGTCCCGGCAGCCTATGCCCGGTTCTCTTGGTGAATGATCTTGTTCCTGTTAAAGGATTCATGGAAGTATTATAATGCGGCTAATAATTAATGTAAATACACAAATGCATAAAATTATTATATAAGGTTTCCGGTCCATTCTGCATCATGGAACAGCAGGTGCTGTACCAGAAAATGCTTGCTGGATTATGCACCACGAATTTAAGACATGAATGCATTGTTTACAGACTTATATTATCCAATGGGCCTGGCATCAAAAACCGCTCCTATTTCTGATCCATTTATCTTAAGTTCCTCTACTATTTTATCCAGGAGAGGCACTCCTTTTTTCCTGTTTTCCTCAGCTGCAATATATTCTTTTTCTCCTGCAATATAAATAGTATCCTGCCCGGCAGCTTTGGGGGAATCTTTAAGAAGTCTTATCATATAGTCGATCTGGGATTTGAAATCGATTATTTGTCTGAATGCATCTACTTTTATAGCCATGAAAAAATGTCCTACATCTGATTCTCTAGACTCATGCGGAAAGCCTATATCAGTAAGAGTCGATGCACCTGAGAGGGCGCCGCATAAAATATCTACAAATAATGCAAGGCCATAGCCCTTATAAGAGCGCAGCTCCTCTGTGGATCCCAGCGGAAGCAGCGCGCCGGGACCTCCGCTCTGAACTTTTTTAGGATCATCGGTTACGGCCCCATTATCATCTAACCCCCAGCCCATCGGGATCTTTTCGTCTTTTTTCTCATATACTTTTATTTTCCCAATGGCCACAACTGATGTCGCCATATCCAGCACATATGGATACTCTTTATTTGAGGGAGCAGCCACGGCTATTGGATTTGTTCCGAGTACCGCGGTCCTCCCAAAAGTGGGTGCCTGGAGCGGCTGTGAATTTGTCATGGATATTCCTATCATATCTTCAGAGAGAGCCATCATCGCATAATAGCCGGCAATTCCATAATGATTTGAATGTCTTACCGTTGCCGCCGCAATATTTGAAGTTTTTGCCTTCTCTATACATGCTTTCATCGCTCTATATCCGTTTACCTGACCGAGTCCGTTTCCGCCATCAAATGATAGGGTAGTGTCGGTTTCCTTTATCACCTTTGTAATTGTCTCAGGGTTCATGTAGCCTGCTTTTAATCTATTGCCATAATAAGAAGACAGCCTTATCAGCCCATGAGATGACACACCGCGGAGATCTGCTTCTATGAGAATATCCCCCACAATTTCTGCATCATCAGCCGGCACCCCGAGCTTTTCCATAAATTTTACAGTATAGTCAATAAGGTCATGTTTTTTAAATCTTATGATTTTTGCCATTTTTCCCCCTGAATGATCCCGGATATTGATAATAAAGTGAAAAATTTGTTTTATTCATGAAAAAGTATAACCAAAAAAGAATAAAATGTGTATAATTATGTATCAGGCAGGGGTCTTTAATCAAGTTCTTACGCTGAAAGTATTTATTATAATGGAACCATATCATGGAATAACCAAAAAGGTAGAAACCTTTTTAAAATAGCTTTTAAGAACTTATAATAAATATTTTATGAAAGTATTATAGTTTATTAATAAAACGAAGGGAGCAAAGATGAATAAGTCAGAATTAGTGGATGCAGTAGCGGAAAAAGCCGGTCTTTCAAAAAAGGATGTTGCCGGGACCATAGATGCATTACAGGAAGTTATAAGTGAAGCCCTGGCAAAGAGAGAAAAAGTTGCGCTGGTCGGATTTGGAACTTTCCAGACCTCAGATAGAAAAGCCAGAGTGGGTATAAATCCAAAGACTGGAGAGAAGATACAGATAGCTGCCTGCACTGTTCCAAAATTTGTTGTGGGTAAGGCTCTAAAACAAAAAGTAAAATAAACTGGGAATAGAATAATACCAGTTATTAAAGTTTGAATAATATGGAGATATCCTTCAAACTGGGTATCTCCATATTATCTTTCACAAATTAGCGAAAGGATGTTATGAAAAAGAATAAGTTATATATGATTTTAACAGTTTTGGTCATTATATTCCTTTTTAGCTTTGCAGCATTATGCAGTCAATGCGGTGCTCCTATTGAAGATAAGGTAAATGTCGGTGAAAAGATAGATGCTGATGCCGATAGTGATGAAGATACTGATGCTGGCTCCGCTGATGCCGATACCGACAGTGACGCTGATTCCGATACTGGTACAGAAACTGATCCTGATACCGATGCAGAAACTGATCCTGATACCGATGCAGAGGATTCTGAAGAAGACACTGATACTACGGAAGCTCCTACTATTGAACTAAAAATATATGAGGGTCCTATTTACTCGTCCGGCGATGGAGTATGTTATTATAGGATAAGAGCTGATGTCACTGGGGAGCCAAATCCGGATATAGATTTCTCAAAAGATGACAGTGGCGGAGCATGGGGATCAAAAAAAGTCCAGATTAATTTAAATGATCCGTCAGAGTCCTATACCCTCACAGCTACTGCTACAAATCCTGAGGGGTCAGCCTCTGACT
>CAYRTF010000035.1:0-6933 GCA_964427165.1 uncultured Actinomycetota bacterium
AGGAATGGGACCGGATGCATTAATTTAAACAAATGACCTCAATCAGGTTGACTTAGAGACTATTTTTAAGTATTATGTAACTAGTTACGTAACCGGTTAAAAATTCTTTCAAAAAGTAAGGGTTTCTTTTCCGGGCAGTATCGTACTTATATGATTAATAAGATTATTAGATTACCTAAAAAAGGAGCAAACATGAGTGAAGTAAAAGTGGCAGTAGCAGGATACGGCGTAATAGGCCAGCGTCTTGCCGACGGAGTGGCAAAACAGGAAGATATGGAACTGGTTGGCATAGTGGACATAGCGCCAACACTGTCCATTAGGGCACTGTATGACTCACCGGATCCCTATGACCTGTATGTAGTAGATGATTCCATGAAAGGTGCTTTTAAAGAAGAAAATATACCAGTAAAAGGTAATTTTGATGATCTTCTGTCAAAAGTGGATATAGTGCTCGATGCAGCCCCCGGCGGGATAGGGGCAAAGAATAAAGAGCTCTATAAGGCAAAAGGGCTAAAAGCAGTATTTCAGGGTGGAGAGAAAAATGAAGTAGCGGATGTGTTCTTCCACGGTTATGCAAATTATGGGGAAGGAGTGGGAGCGGACTATCTAAAACTTACCTCCTGCAATACAACAGGATTTATCAGGGCGGTAGACTGTATAGACAGGGAAGTAGGAGTAGAGAAGGTAGTAGTAACTATCTTAAGAAGAGTAGCAGACCCGGGGGATACCCACAGGGGACTAGTAGATGTTGCCATGGTAGAGCCAGTTCCCAATCACCAGGCAGTGGACCTGATGCTGATCATGCCGCATATTAAAGCTACAGGCGCCCTCGTGCATCTGCCCATAACACACGGCCATATAATAACTCTTGTAGTAACTCCCAAAAAGGACATATCGGTAGGGAAGGCCCTGGAGCTATTTGAGGCCCATCCCCGTATAAAAGTAGTAGAGATAGCCAAGGGCTTTAATTCAAATACAGCAATGTTTAGATATGCAAGGGATAAGGGCAATAAGAGAGCCGATATGTATGAGATAGCAGTATTTAAGGAAATGGTTGCAAAATCAGGCAGTGATCTCTTCTTTACCATAAATATTCCCCAGGAAGCTGTTGTGATCCCGGAGTCCATTGACGCAATAAGGGCAGCGTTATCAATGCAGACAGATGGGAGCGCTGCAGTATCGGCCACTAATAAATACCTGGATATGAAATAAATAGATATAGCAATACATAAGTTTAAAGCTTTAAGAGCTTTTAAATAGTTATAATACAATAAAGAAAAGCGGAGTGGCCCAATTGGGCCGGATTTATATTAAATAAAAATAGATATTATAAAAAGGAAGAATCTCTGATGAAATATGGTATTAAAACTCTGGACGATTTCAATTTTAAGGGTAAAACTGTAATAGCCCGCCTTGATCTGAACTGCCCATATGACAGTGAGGCTGGAAGACTTAAAGATATCACAAGGATAAAAGCCGCAATCCCTACAATTAAAGAAATATCTGGGGCCGGTGCGAAACTGGTGCTGCTTACCCACCAGGGCGGGGACCTTGAATACCATAACTATATATCCACAGAGCTTCATGCAGTCGAGATCTCAAAACTGGTTGAAAAAGATATAATATTTGTAGATGATATATGCGGCCCTGCGGCAAGAGAGGCGATAGGGAAGTTAAGCCCGGGGCAGATACTGCTTCTTGATAATGTCCGGTATATGGCCGAGGAGATGACCCTGTTTGAGACAAAGTTAAAGTTATCTCCACAGGACCAGGCAAAGACAATAGTCGTAAAAAAGCTTGCTCCGCTTGCAGATATTTATATCTGTGACGCTTTTGCAGCCGCTCACAGGGACCAGCCAACACTTGTAGGCTTTGAAGAGCTTCTGCCCTCAGGTATAGGAAGGCTGTTTGAGAAGGAATACGGCATTCTTTCAAAGATCATGGACAGCCCTGAACATCCGGCTGTATTTATCCTTGGAGGAGCAAAAATAGAAGATGCGTTCAATATGATGCCAGAAGTTTTATCCAAGGGTGTTGCGGACAGAATACTCACGGCAGGCCTGCTGGGACAGCTCTTTTTAATGGCTGAAGGTTTAAGTCTTGGAGAAAAAACAGAAGAGGTGATCTATGCCAAAAAACTGGATCAGTATCTGGATCAGGCAAAGGAAATACTTCAAAGCTATAAAGACAAGATAGAGACCCCTGTTGATTTTGCATATGATAAGGATGGAAGATATGAGACAGGCACAGAGAACCTTCCGTCAGAATTTGCAATCTCAGATATAGGTTCTGCCACCATAGACATATATAAGGATATTATAAGTGAGGCAGCAACAGTATTTATTAATGGTCCGGCAGGAGTATTTGAAAAACCTGAGACAGAATATGGCACAAGAGAGCTTTTTACCCATACAGCAAAGTCAGATTGCTTTTCGGTAATAGGCGGAGGGGATTCCATCACTGCCGCCAATAAATTTGTCACTGGCGGTGGATTTTCGTATATGTGTACTGGCGGTGGAGCAATGGTAAGGTTTTTATCCGGCGAGGAGCTCCCGGTAGTAAAAGCGCTTAAAAAAGGCGGGAATGTACCAGAGAGACGATTATGAAAATAACCATACCATATGGAAAAGATAAAATCGATCTGGACATACCTGAGGACAATATACTGGATATTGTACAGGGTGGTGATTCGTTTTCCGGAAGTGATGAAAAAGAGGTGATCTCAAGAGCCATAGCGCACCCGGTCGGATCCGTTACCCTCTCAGAGATTGCCAGGGGCAAGGGATCAGCATGCATACTTGCAAGCGATATTACACGTCCCTGCCCTTCATATAAATTCCTGCCCCAGCTGGTTGAAGAGCTAAACTCCGGCGGCGTACCCCTCTCAAATATAAAAGTAGTATTGGGTCTTGGCATTCACAGGCCGCATACAGACAGTGAAAAGAAAAAGCTGGTCGGGAGCTATATATTTGAAAATACCCAGGTAATAGACTCTGATCCAAAAAAAGCAAAGCTTATTGGAAAGACTTCAAACGGTACGCCTGTAGAAGTATTTGAAGAAGTCATAAACTGCGACCTGCTAATAGCTACAGGAAATATCGAGTACCACTATTTTGCGGGTTATTCCGGAGGAGCAAAGGCAGTAATGCCTGGCGTCTGTACCAGAAATTCCATCCAGGCAAATCACAGCATGATGCTGGATGAGAGGGCTTCCTCAGGCAGAGCTGAGGACAATCCAGTCCGGGATGATATAGAGGAGGCCGGAAGGATGGCAGGTATAGATTTTATCTTTAATGTGATACTTGATGATAATAAAAACATAATAGAAGCAGTTGCCGGTAAGAACAATGAGGCCTGGATCCAGGGTGTAAAAAAGTATGACGCAATATACAGCAGAGAAGTTGAAAGTCCCGCAGATATAGTGATAGCTTCACCCGGAGGGTACCCAAAGGATATAAACCTCTACCAGTCCCAGAAGGCACTGGAGAATATAAAGGATATAGCCAGGCCCGGAGGGACCATAATCCTTATGGCATCATGCTCCGAAGGATTTGGAGAAGATGTATTTGAAGAGTGGATGGGACGGGTAAAAGATTACTGTGCCATAAGTGAGAGACTAAAGGATAAATTTGTACTTGGCGGACACAAAGCGGTTGCTGTTTCGAGGGTAATAAAAGATATGAAGGTACACCTGTATTCTGAATTTGATAGAGCTGCTACCAAAAAGATGGGTTTTGAGAAAATAAATGACATACAGCTATATTTAAATAAAGTCATAGAAAGGGATAAAGAAATAAAGATATCAGTAATACCGGGCGGGAGATTTGTAAGATTAAAAAGTTAATATAAATGGAGGAATTGATTTGAAAGAATACGGCGAATCTAAAGAAGAGCTTAAAAGGCTTAAGGAAATATCGAATAAAATAAGGTGCAGTATTATCACAATGGTAAAGGATGCATCTGTGGGCCATATCGGCGGATCACTTTCGGTAACTGATATTTTAGTTGCCCTGTATTTTAAGGTACTAAATATCGATCCAAAGAATCCCGATTGGGAGAACAGGGATAGACTGATACTTTCAAAGGGCCATGGCGCAACCGCAATATATTCAGTGCTTGCAGAGAGAGGGTTCTTCCCGGCAAAGGAACTTGAGACTTTTGGCATAATAGATAGCAAGTTCCAGGTCCATCCTGACAAAACCAAAGTCCCGGGAATAGAAGCATCCACAGGAGCTTTAGGACAGGGCCTGTCAGTAGCAGCAGGTATGGCTCTTGCCGCAAAGCTTGACAGCAGGGATTATCACACTTATGCAATTTTAGGAGACGGCGAGATCCAGGAAGGCCAGATCTGGGAAGCTGCCATGTTTTCGGCCCATTATAAGCTGGATAATCTTACAGCAATACTGGACTATAATAATGTCCAGCTCATGGGAGATGTTTCAGATATCATGGAAATAGCACCATTGGATTTGAAATGGGAATCATTTGGCTGGAATGTCATAGAGACTGATGGACATGATTTTGAAAAGATACTTACAAGCATAGACCGGGCCCGGAATACAAAGGGCTGCCCGACGATCATTATTGCAGACACTACAAAGGGCAAAGGAGTATCCTTCATGCAGGATACATGTGCATGGCATGGTAATGTACCATCAGACGATGAATATGAAAAAGCTATAAAAGAATTAAAAAATTAAAGGACCGGGAGGTTAAAAATAAATGGTTGCAGTTAGAGAAGCTTTTGGAAAAACCCTTTTAGAAGTGGGACATACGAATAAGGATATAGTCGTGCTGGATGCGGATCTTGCAAGTTCGACAAAAATAACATATTTTGCCAGGGAATTCCCTGAAAGGTTTTTCCAGTGCGGGATCGCGGAACAAAATATGATAGGTGTAGCAGCAGGCCTTGCCGCATGCGGCAAGATACCATTTGCTGCATCCTTTGCAGTATTTGTCTCAAGAAGGCCGGCGGACCAGGTAGCTATTTCAGTTGCCTACCCCGGACTCAATGTAAAAATAATAGGTGCCTATACGGGTCTGTTTAATGGAAGGACAGGTGCAAGCCATATGGCTGTCGAGGATATTTCCATAATGAGGGCAATACCAGGCATAATCATTATAGACCCCGCTGATGCAGCAGAGACTGCCGGAGCGGTCAGGGCAATAGCTGAGCATAAGGGCCCCGTATATATGAGGGAGACCAGGGACGAGTGGCCGGATGTATTCGGCGACGGACATATATTTGAAATAGGAAAAGCGTCTGAGGTGAGAAGCGGAGATGATGTTTCTATCATAGCGGCCGGAGTTATGACCTCGGAAGCCATTACAGCCTCGGAAAAGCTAAAAGAAGAGGGAATAGGCGCAAAGGTAATAAATATGTCAACGATAAAGCCCATTGATGAAGAGGCAGTCATTAAAGCGGCAGCAGAGACAGGTGCTGTAGTAACAGCAGAAAACCATAATATATATGGCGGCCTGGGAAGCGCTGTGGCAGAGGTGCTTGTGGAGAATCACCCTGTTCCCATGCAAAGAATAGGCATAAGGGACGTACTCAATGAATCGGGGACCAATAGAGAGCTTCTTAACAAATTTGGTATGAGTTATATGAATATAATGGAAGCTGTAAAAAATGTAATTGCGAGGAAAGACAGTTAAACAGCGTAAGGAAAATATACAAAAGCATTTTGATGTTTTAAAATATTGATTTAATATTAGTAAAAGAAGGTTTCACAGGGGGGCAATAAATAGTAAACATAAGGGATATAGCAAAAAAAGCTAAAGTTTCGGTGGCTACTGTATCTCATGTAATAAACAGATCAAGATATGTCAGCGATAAACTCATAAACAGGGTCGAACGGGCAATGGAAGACCTCGACTATCAGCCGAATCTACTGGCCGGAAGCCTGAGAAAGAAGAAAACAGGAACCATTGGGCTCATAATCCCCGACAACTCAAACATGCTTTATGCAGATATATCAAAAAACTTTGAAGATATCTTCTTTTCAAAAAATTACAATATAATAGTCGGCAATTCAGCGTATATCGTTGAGAGGGAGATAGAGCATCTTAAAAATCTCCGCTCCAAAATGGTTGACGGCATCCTGATGATCCCGGCATCTACAGAAGGTGGACATATTGAGAGGATCAGGGCAGCTGGCGTACCAGTCGTTCTGCTTGACAGGAAGATAATAGGTCTCGAAGCAGATTATGTTCTGCCCGATAATTATCAGCTGGGATATATAGCAGGAAAATATTTGACAGGCCTGGGGCACAAAAATATAGGGTATATTGATAGGTTCAGCCCCCACTATCACAGTATTGAAAGAAGGAAAGGCTTTAAAGATGCATTGGCAGAAGCAGGCATCATCTTTGATGATGAAGATGTACTGGAAGGCGGACTTTCATATGACAGGGGAGCTGAAACTGTAAAAAAGCTTATTCAAAAGAATAAAAAGATAACAGCATTGTTTTCATTCAATGATATTAATGCACTTGGCGCCATAAGGGGTCTTAGTGATATTGGGCTGAAAGTTCCTGAAGATGTATCGGTAATGGGAATTGATGATATTGCCATAAGTTCAATATTTATTCCAAGTCTTACAACTATCCGTTATCCCGTCAAAGAAATGGCAGATGAAGCAAGCAGGATCCTGCTTGACAGGATAAAGCAGCCAGTATTTAAGAAAAATAAAGAGATAATCATTAAACCGGAACTGATCATAAGGGAATCAACTTCCACTATTAATAAAAAATAGACCTGGATATTAGATTTTCTTGATTATTTCTTCTATTATACAAATTTTCTACTCCAGTATCATTATTTTCTGTATCTTTTAATCCGATAATCATAAATATGCCGACCTTTGGGTGGTTGTAGGCTGGTGATCCAGAAACAAAAATTAAAGAATTTATAATTGCAGATGATGTAAT
>CAYRTF010000035.1:6943-8185 GCA_964427165.1 uncultured Actinomycetota bacterium
TATAATAATTGTGTATAATTAATGAGGGAGAAAAAATGACAAGGATAAATATATCTATTTCTGACGACCTTCTTAAAGAAGTGGACTCTTATAGATCTATAATCAAAGAAAATAGGTCTGCCTTCATGGCTAAAGCATTAAAAAATTATTTTGTGGTAATTGAGAAAGATACTCTCAATAAAAAAAGGAAAAGGGCTATCAGGGAATTAAAAATGGTAAGAGAAGAAATAGGAGATAAACTAAAAAACTGGGATCCTGCTTCCGATATTAGAAAATTACGTAATAGCAGGTATGGAAAATGACAGAAGCTATCAGGGACAGACAAAAAAAAGACGATTTTTTTATAAGCGAAGAGACAGTAGACTTTTTTAGTAGAGCAGATATAGTCGTAGTGGATACATCGGTCGTAGCTAAATGGTTCTTTCATATAGAAGAACAACATGCAGATAAAGCAGATTCAATTCTTGAAGATTTTTATAACAACAAAATAAGGCTAATAAGTCCCGAGCTTATGCTTTTTGAGATAACGAATGTGCTTAAAAACAAAGTAACACAGGAAGATACTAAAAAAATATGCATAATAGATAAGTTGTATGATATGGGAATAATCTTCAAAGTAGATAAGAATATTCTGAAAAATTCTCTAAACAATGCTTATAAATATAATCTAAGTGTCCATGATGGGATCTTTCTGGCTACTGCTCAATATTTTCAGGGACAGTTAGTAACTGATGACAGAAAACTTTTTACTAATTATTCCAATAAAGATAAAGAGGGCAGCGTGATCCTTCTAAAAGATTATGGCATGTAATATTAGAGAAATAGATGGTACTAGCTTATGCAATATAGGCTAGTTTTCATAAGATATCAAAGCCCTTTAAAGAAATCATATATATGATCATAGTGTGTTCCTCTCCAATAATATTTTTCACATCCCCTGCAGTACATAAAATCATCATGTGTTTTGTAAACATATGGAGGAACCTTGTTATGGACATCCTTTTTTAATATCTTTACAAGAAGATCATTACACATAAGGCATCTTATTAGATTCTGCCCGAGACTGATATTCAGTTCCGAACGGATCTGGAGCAATTGTTTTCTTATATCATCACCAGAGATAAATACTGATTTTAATGCTCCGCTCCTAAATTGTCTACGTTCGAGCATGAGCGTGTCCCTTGTAAGGACTATCCGGTCCTCTTCCATTGCGGTCCTCAGGATAAAATCATCGCCGGCATC
>CAYRTF010000035.1:8195-10425 GCA_964427165.1 uncultured Actinomycetota bacterium
TCATTAAAATATGCTACGTCATACCCGGCCATACGGAGGTAGCGGGCCAATTTTCCTACCATTACATCTGCTATGAATTTCATCTGATATCTTTTTTAGAAACAAAAGCGGAAACCCCGGGTTCTCTCCTCAAGTCAATCCACAATGATCTTGAGCACCCCATTTATTTTACTGATCCGGTCTATTATCTTTTGGGAAAAATCCGGTATCCTGCTGTGAATATTATAGCTGTACATCTTAGTATTGCTGTCCGGCTCAAATTCATACTTTTTGCTTTTTATATCGAATGAAAGATCCTTAATCGCACTTGTGATCTTTCCCATATCATCAAAATCTTTTAAAGCAGTTATTTTTATCCGGTAATTAGGGGTGCGGATTATGCGGTATTCAAAAGATTTAAGGAAGCTCAGTATTAAAAATCCCAGGATAGTAGAGATTATGGAAAGATAATATAATTTTGTCCCCAGGGCCAGGCCTATAGCTGCCACGATCCAGATGCTGGCTGCGGTGGTGACTCCCTTGACCAGTATGCCCTGCCTGAATATAACTCCTGCTCCAATAAACCCGATTCCCGTCACCACGCCCGCTGCGATCCTGGTAGAATCAAAACCGGCACCTGAAGAAAATCCAAGATAGGACACCAGAGTAAATACTGTAGCCCCCAGGCATACCAGAGCATGTGTTCTAAGGCCCGCGGGCCTCTCATGCCTTTCTCTTTGAAGGCCTATAAGCCCTCCGAACACCAGTGCGAGCACACATGGTATTATGATATCAAATATAAAGGCTGAAAGGTCAAAACTAAATTCTGCAAGAAATCTATCCAAAAGCATCATATTCATCCCTTCGATTTAATAACCAATAAAAAATATTTCCAGTCACTTAAGCCTTTTATCACACAATAGAAACCTATATAGAAAAAGTGATCCATACAAGAATGCTATGATCTATATTTTACCATATTTGAATTTGACTATATTATAAATCACCCATATTTTAATTTTTCCATACAAAAGGATATAATATACCTGTATCTACCGTCGGTGAGCCTTAGTGGGTTAATTTTTTTCTGCAAAGCGTAAAGTTTCACAATATATACAGGAGAAATAGAATGTTTGGGTCTTCAATTAAATTGTTTAAGGTCTTTGGAATAGAGATCAGGTTGGATTTTAGCTGGTTTATTATATTCGCACTTTTTGCATATTATTTCGGCTTCAATTATTTTCCAGCTGTACTGCCAGGAGTGAATGGAGGGATCATTGCAGTTATAACTATTATAACCGTGATCCTATTTTTCTCTTCTGTCCTGATCCATGAGATAAGTCATTCGCTTGTAGCAAAAAGTAAAGGGACTCCCGTGGAGAGAATAACACTTTTCCTTTTTGGAGGGATGGCCCAGATCGAAAAAGAACCGGAAACTCCTATGAGTGAATTTGTAATGGCTATTGCAGGACCAGCAGCCAGTTTTGTATTGGCGGTCATCTTTGGGGTGATCTGGTTGCTGACCGGACAGTATGAACTCATAAGGGAACCTGTAAGGTATCTTACCATCATCAATGTATTATTGGGGGTATTTAATATGCTTCCAGGGTATCCCCTGGACGGGGGAAGGGTGTTACGTTCGATCATCTGGAAAGTAACCGATAATCTTAAGAAGGCCACCCATATAGCATCTACCACAGGCAGGCTGATCGGTTTTTTAATAATTGCAGTCGGCATATTCTTTTTCTTTACCGGAAATTTTTTAAATGGAGTATGGCTTGCTTTTATCGGATGGTTTCTCCAGTCTTCTGCCCGCATGGGATACAGGCAGCTCATTTTTGAGACTTCTATCAAAGGGATAAAGGTCGCAGATATTATGATTGATGATATTGTACTGGTTGAAAAAGATATAAGCCTGCAGGAACTTATAGATGAATATTTTATGAGATACAGGTTTGGAAGATTTCCTGTAGTCGAGGATCTTAGAAGTGAAAGATTTATTGGAATAATATCCCTTCATGATATCAAGTCGATAGAAAGGCAAAGATGGCCGGAAGTGAAAGTGGGAGATATTGTGAAAACAGTAACTGAAAATGAGAAAGTCAATATGTCTATGGAGATCTCCGAGGCTATAAAAAAGATGGGCAAGAGCGGGTTAGGTCATCTTGTCATCATGTCTGGAAATAAATTAAAGGGGATAATCACCAAAAGCGATGTGATGAGGTTTATCAGGCTCCAGTCAGAGCTACAC
>CAYRTF010000035.1:10435-11927 GCA_964427165.1 uncultured Actinomycetota bacterium
GAGCTACACTGACCTGTACTCTTAATGAAAAATAAAGTATCAGCTTTTTAGCAGTAAATATTTTTTTAAATTTAACCTATTACTATTCATTGGTACGGCAATAAGGGAGACAAATGAAAAAAATAGCTATTATCTCGACAAGACTGGGTGGAATTGACGGGGTTTCAATAGAAGCGGACAAGTGGGCCAGTGCATATAAAAAGATAGGACTTGACCCGGTTTATATTGCCGGAGAATTTGACAGAAAAGACAGCTCTACCTTTTTTACTGTGGAGGAAATGGATTATTACTTTGCCGAAGTGGCAGAGATCAGGAAGATCGCCTTTAATGAGGAAAAGAAGGCAACGAAAAATGATCTTGGAAAGCTGATAGACGATATCGGCAGGATAAAGGAAATAATCAAAAGCAGACTTTTAAAGATACTAAATAGCAATAATATAGGATATCTCAGCATAGAAAATGCTCTTACCATACCATTAAATATCCCGCTGGCAATTGCCCTCACGGAAGTTATTTCAGAAAATAATATAAAAGCTATTACCAGGCATCATGATTTTTACTGGGAAAGAAAACAATTTCTATGTTCAAATGTCGAAAAGATGCTGGAGGATTATTTCCCCCCGGACCTGTCTGGCCTTAAACATGTAGTAATAAATACCCTGGCTAAAGAATCGATCTATGATAAGAAAAAAATTGAAGCGGTCTATATTCCTAATATTTTTGACTTTGATACACTTAGTGAGATCGGGAGCAGATCTCTTGAGGTCAAAAAGTTTCTGGACATGGATGATGATGATTTTCTGATCCTGCAGCCCACAAGGCTTATTGCAAGGAAAAATATTGAAAGGACAATAGAGCTGGCAGATAAACTGTCAAAGAAAACTGATAAAAAAATAAATTTGATAATAAGCGGAAAACCTGAAAAGAATGAGCTGGATTATTTTAATGAGATCATAGGACTTGCCAGAAAGACCGGGACCAACCTGATATTAAGTAAAAATGGTCAAAACCATATTCCGGAATACACAAAGAAAGACCTGTTTAAAAAGTTTGATATCTATGATCTGTATAAAGCCTGTGATCTGGTGACTCTCCCCAGTGATGTTGAGGGTTTTGGTAATCCGGTAATAGAAGCAAGCGTTCTCAAAAAACCGCTCTTTGTAAACAAATATCCGGTACTGGCCGATATGCTGTCAAAGGGTTTTGAATTCATAGTCATAGATAAAAAGGTGGACAAGCAAGCTGTAGAAAAAACATTTGCACTACTCACTGATCATAAGATGAGGGAGAAAGTCACAAGCAAGAATTTTAAAATTGTAAAAGAGTACTACTCTATAGATTATCTAATATCCAGGCTGAAAAAACTAATAGGGGAACTTGCCTGATTTAAAAACATAAAGACCAGCCAGGTTTTATGTAAATATGTTTCCCAGATAAATTGTTGTTTGGAGGAAAGTCAAATGGATCTGGAGCAATGGTATAATAATAATAC
>CAYRTF010000036.1:0-10696 GCA_964427165.1 uncultured Actinomycetota bacterium
TAAGCTAATATTTTTTTATTTATAAAATGGAACGTTCCCTTTATTCTGATAATATGAGATAATAAAGCATATGGAATATGAAGAAATAAACCTGAATATAATGAATCTTGCAGAGGATTTACATAATAAGAAATCCAGGGCTTTGAGATTTGGTGGCGGAAGCAAGGAGGATTTCCTGAGATGGCAGGATATTGCAAGAAAAAAGCTCCGGGAACTTCTCTGTATCGATAACTATAAAGAATCTCCACTTAAACTATCCCGGAAAAATTTTTTAGATACTGAGGGGTATATTGTAGAAAAAATAACATATGGCACGGTAGAAGGATTAAAGGCTTCCGCATATTTGCTGATACCGAAGGGAAAGAAGCTTCCTCTCCCCGCGGTGTTGTGCCCTCCGGGCCATGGCGGGGGCATGAACCAGCTTCTCCTCGAAGAGCCATGCGCCATAGAGGGATGCAAGGGCATTTATAAGCAGTTTCCATTGGGCCTGGTAAGGAAAGGCCTCATTGCGCTGATTCCGGAAAATATCGGTTTTGGCGAAAGGGGAGGCATTAAGATATCAGATAAAGAGTACCAGTTTGGGAAAAGCCATCAATTCCTGTTTAAAGCGCTTAACCTTCTTGGATATAGCCAAATAGGCCTTATGGTCAGGGAGCTCCAGAGGGCCCTTGATCTCATGCAGTCCATACCTGATATAGATGGGAGCAGTATAGGGTGTTGTGGTCTCAGCCTGGGAGGTGAACTGACAATGCTGCTGTCGGCAATTGATAATAGGATATCATGCGCATGCATAAGCGGATATTTTTCATCATACAGAAAGACATATCTTGAAGAGAATCATTGCGGCTGCGGCTGCTCATACGATTTGGCCCGCTATTTTGAACATATAGATATTACTGCGCTTATCGCACCCCGTCCGCTTTTGATCGAAAGCGGAAAAAGTGATGAGATCTTCCCTGTTGAGGAAGCGGCTCAAAATTTCAGGGAACTCACTAAACTATATGAGAGTATGAATGCGGAAAAAAATCTTTTCCATGATATATTTGAAGGAGCGCATGAGATATCTGGCAGGATAGCATTTGACTGGTTTGAGGATAAATTGATAAAGATGACTGATAACAAAAAACAGTAAAGGAAAGATTAGGAAAGCATGGTAAATGAGAAGATACCGAAGACAAAGATCCTTGGGGACCCTGTGAAAGGGTATTCGCTATACAGGCAATCAGCCTTAAAGCAGGATGAGGATATATTTGTTATAGGCAAAGATAAAAAAGATAAATATCTATTTATATTATCTCAAAAACCGGAAATAAAAGATTTTATCGGAGAGCAGGTTCCTGGAGTGAATGGGAAGGAATCATATATAAAAAAATGCCCGCTTACATGGGAAAACCTGGAGGGACTGAGAAAAATATTCCCCCATCTTAATCCGTCTACCTGCAAAGGCATAGCTTCATTCGGCACAGGGGACAGGCTGGGCATGGTAACTGCTGCCCATATCAGGGCATTTGAAGGAAAAAGCATATTTCCGGTAATAGCGCAGCAGTCAGTAAGGGAGCTTGCCAGGACCGGCAGGAACTGGAAGAAGACGCTAGCTTCCGCCATCTGGGGATATTTCGAGGCAGGGGCAGATATGCCTTTCGGGTCGGATGCGGACCATGTGAAACAGGAAAAAGACCTCAAAGGAGCCGCTGATGCAGGCTTTACAATGTTTACTGTAGATCCTTCGGATCACATAAATGGCCTCTCCGGGCTTTCAAAAGACAATATTGCCGGTAAATATAATGAGCTTAAAAATATAGGCGCTATTGAAAAAAAATTCCTTGATAAAGAAATATCGCTGGACGGCAAGAAGACAATTATAGATAAAGATAAGCTTGTCCTCATGGCTGTAAGATATTCTAAAGCCCTGGAAAAAGTGTCAGATATGTATTGTTTCCTTAAAGGCTATCTTAAAATACCATTTGATTTCGAAGTCTCCATGGACGAGATAGAAGAGCCGGTGTCACCGATCGAGCATTATTTTATCTCAAGTGAGCTAAAGGCAATGGGGGTCCATTTCGATAATCTCGCCCTCCGCTATCCGGGTAGATGGGAAAAGGCTGTAGACCATATGGGAGACATAAAGGAATTCGAATCCGAGCTTAATGCCCATTCAAAAATTGCCGAAATATTTGGCGGGTATAAGCTGTCCTTACATTCTGGAAGCGAGAAGTTCTCAACCTATAAAGCTTTTTCCAGCTTCAATAGCGGCATATACCATATAAAGACTGCCGGGACCAGCTATCTTGAAGCAATAAGAACTATAGCCGGGTCAGATCCCAGCCTATTCAGGGATATATATGCAATAAGCCTTCAAAGCTTTGAAAAGGATAAGGATTCATATCACCTGACCACCGATACTTCAAAGCTTCTAGATATAGACAAGCTAAATGACGGAGACCTTAAGGGGCTCCTGGACAAGCGGGAATCCAGGCAGGTGCTCCATGTTGCATTCGGCACCATACTTACCGATAGCAGCCTTAAGGAAAGGCTTGTTGCGGCATTATTTAAAAATGAGGATAACCATTATGGGCATGTAAAAGAAAATATTGAAAACCATTTAAAACTTCTGACCTGAAAGGAATATATATGAGCGATTATTTAAATATGTTTTCCCTGAGCGGAAAAGTTGCTGCAGTAACCGGTGGAGCCGGAATACTGGGCAGGGATATATGCTTTACCCTGGGAAAAGCGGGAGCAAAAGTAGCGGTATGCGATATAGCGGATACAAAAGAGCTTGTAGCTGAACTTAAAGCTGAAGGAATTGATGCAGCGGGTTACTATATAGATGTGCTTAAGAAAGGTGAGATAGAAAAATGCCATGACAGCATAATCTCCGGCTATGAGAATATAGATATTTTGGTAAGCGCTGCCGGGGGAAACCTAAAAAGCGCAACTACCTCAGAAGAGCTTTCATTTTTTGACCTTCCCCTGGATGGTCTCCAAAAGGTAATATCGCTTAACCTCTTCGGGGGAGCCATACTTCCGGCCCAGGTATTCGGCAAGACCATGGCAAAGAACAAAAATGGCGGCTCTATTATAAATGTATCCTCCATGAATGCCTTCAGGCCTCTTACCCGGATACCGGGATATTCGGCTGCCAAGGCTGCCGTGTCTAACTTTACCCAGTGGCTAGCTGTGCACCTGGCCCAGGAATATAATAAAAACCTGAGAGTAAATGCCATAGCACCCGGATTTTTCCTTACCCAGCAGAACCACTTTCTTTTATTTGATAAGCAAGAAAATTTAACCGAAAGAGGACAGGCTATAATAAATCACACACCTATGGCCCGTTTCGGAAAGCCCGAGGATCTTTCAGGCATTGCCATATGGCTGGCCTCCGATGCCTCAAAATTCGTATCTGGCATAGTAGTGCCAATAGACGGCGGATTTTCCGCTTTTTCAGGAGTATAAAATAATGATCAGTAAAAATGTTGATGGAGGAAAGAATGCAAAAGTATGATATTGGCCTTATAGGCCTGGCAGTAATGGGGCAGAACCTGGTGCTCAATATGGAATCCAAGGGTTATTCTGTTGCGGCATATAACAGGACAGGAAAGCGTACTGAGGAATTCATAGAAGGCAAAGCCAGGGATAAGAATATAAAAGGCTGCTACAGCTTAAAAGAGCTTGTGGACTTGCTTTCCCAGCCCAGGAAAGTAATGCTAATGGTAAAGGCGGGAAGCCCGGTAGATGATAATATCGAGGATCTTATCCCATTGCTCGAGCCGGGAGACCTGATAATAGATGGAGGAAACTCCCTTTACACTGACACTATAAGAAGGGAAAAATACCTTAAAGATAAAGGCATCCTATATATAGGTACCGGAGTATCTGGAGGAGAAGAAGGAGCCCTTCTGGGCCCTGCCATAATGCCCGGGGGCTCAAAAGAAGCATACAAGCTTGTATCTGATATATTTGAAAAAATATCGGCCAGGGCTGAGGACGGAAAACCCTGTGTTTCCCATATAGGAGAAGATGGGGCGGGGCACTTCGTAAAGATGGTCCATAATGGCATAGAATATGGGGATATGCAGCTTATCGGTGAAGCAGTATGGGCATTGAAATCAGCTCTTGGCTATGATGCGGAAAAGATCGCTGGAATAATGACAGAATGGAATAAGCCGTCTGATATCCTTTCATCCTACCTTATAGAGATAACCGGGGAGGGTTTGAAGGAAAAAGAAAAATCCTCAAATAGCTACCTGGTAGATATTACAGCTGATATTACCCGCATGAAGGGAACAGGTACATGGACAGTGGCCAGTGCCCTGGAGCTTTTAGTTCCCATACCTACAATTGCCTCAGCTGTATTTTCAAGGGAGATGAGCCAGGATAAGGATATAAGGCTTGCCGTATCAGAGAAGCTGAAAATAAATCCGGAAAGCTTAAGGCTGGATGCAAAGGAATTTGTAAAGGTAGCGCATGATGCGCTATATATCGCAAAGATCTCTTCCTATGCCCAGGGCTTTGCCCTGATGGAAGCCGCATCGGCCAAGTACGGCTGGGACCTGGATATGGGCGGCATTGCCGCCGGATGGCGCGGAGGATGCATTATAAGGGCAGGGTTCTTATCCAGGATAACCGAAGAATATGAGAAGAATAAAGACCTCCCCAACCTTATGGCTGCTCCGGCATTTTCACAGTTTATAAACAAGAATCTTTCAAGCCTTGAAAGATTCATAGAGGTCGCCCATAAGGCAGGCGTACCTACCCTGGCTATGAGCTGTGCTTATGACTATATCCTGCAGATAGCATCACCTGTTATGGTGTCAGCCCAGGTAGCAGCGCAGCAGAGGGATTTCTTTGGGGCTCACGGATACTTCAAGCTTGAAGATAAAAGCCCGGTAATAGAGACAAAGAATGACAGCTCATACCAGGAATACCATACCGAGTGGATGGAAGAGGGCAGACCGGAGAAGAAACTCTAGATGGAATATCTCGAAGACATAGCTGGAATAGGGCAGGATGATTTAAAAAGCTTCATAGAAAAGATGCTGCAAAGTCTTCCGGAGGCTAAAAAGCTGCTCGTGCTTTTTCCTGACTACAGCCGGATTGATTTTTCCCATATTTTAGCTCCCCTTGTGGCGGAGAGGTACAGGGGTTCACTGATAGACTTTTTAAATGCCGGGGGCACGCACAGGCCAATGTCCTCTGGTGAATTTATGGCAAAGCTGGGCACTGGACCTGCAAAGCATATAAGATTTCTTAATCACTCTTTCAGCGATCCGGAAAGCCTTTCAACTATTGGCAGCATTGATAAGGACCTTGTTTCGGTAAAGACTGAAGGAATGCTTGATAAGAAAATTGATATAACTGTAAACAAGCTACTTTTTTCAGATTATGACCTGATTATTGCCTTTTCAGGAACCGTTCCCCATGAAGCAGCCGGATTTTCCGGGGGCCTTAAAATATTCTTTCCCGGGGTAAGCGGCCCCCAGGTAATAGATGCCTTTCACTGGGCAGCTGTCCTTGTGGGAATACCCAGGATAATAGGAACTGTTGATAATAACAGCCGGGATATCATAAATGCCGGGGCTGAAGCCATATTTAAAAAGATAAAATGTCCGGTGTATTCATTTAATATGGTAAACACGGAATCGAAGTCAGGTATTATCCCTATCGGAATATATACCGGTAGAGGCTATAAGGGATTTATATCAGCCTATAAAAAAGCGGCAGGCGCTTCCTCCAGGGTCCATATAAAATATATAGAAGAGCCTCTTTCACAGGTAGTACAGGAAATACCTGAAAACTATGATGAGGTATGGCTTGCCGGAAAAGGCTCATATAAGCTGCAGAGACCCGGTGTCTTAAAGGAAGGTGCTGAAATAATAATATACGGGCCCCATATAAGCTGCTTTCATACCAATCCCGATATAGAAAAAGACCTGTTTGCCCTGGGCTATCACTGCCGGGACAATATCTGCAGCCTTATAGAAGGAGGAGCAGAAACATCGAAGAATGCTGCCTCGCACCTTATAAATGTTTGCGGCCCGGGAATATTCGACCCTGCTACCCGAAATGAAATGCTTGCATTCAAAGTCATACTGGCAACTGCCATACCTGAAGAAAAATGCAGGAAAGTCGGTCTTGGCTACCGGGATCCAGCAACTATAGATAAAGCAGATTTTAAAGGACCAGGTAAGCTCTGGATAGAAGAGGGCGGAAAATACCTGTATGAGATAAAGAAAGACAAGTAAAAATATGAATATTATTTCATCATAAAGAAGGAGAGCATTGTGGTAATAAAGTTAAAAAAAGATTGTAAATATTCCCTTACCGTTCCTACCAGCATGGGACTCAGGATTACTCCTATTGACAGGCAGGCAGTACATTCAAGCAATATATTCAATATGCAGGTAACCAGTGCTGAGACCAATGTGGCAAGCGTCTCTTCATACCTGGGTCTTCCTGTAAAGGTACTTACTGCCTTTGTGGCTGGAAGCCCCATAGCGAATAAGATCAAGTCTGATCTGAAAGCAAGGCATATGGACTATGAAGGACCGGATGTAGAGCCCGGAGGCCCCTGGGGGCACCGCCACCAGATAAATATTGCTGATTCCGGATTTGGGGCCAGGGGGCCCAGGGTGGCAAATGACCGGGCTGGCGAAGTGGCAAGAATCCTGAGTGCTAATGATTTTGACTTTAAAAAAATATTTGAGGAAGAAGGGGTCCGGATAATACATATGTCGGGACTTATTGCTGCCGTATCCAAAGAGACCACAGACTTCTGTCTGGACCTTGCCCGGGCTGCTAAAAAAGCTGGTACCGCAGTATCTTTTGACCTTAACCACAGGGCTTCATTCTGGGAGGGCCGGGAGGACGAGCTTTCAGTAAAGTTTAAGGAAATTGCGTCTCTATCTGATATCCTGGTGGGAAATGAGGAAGACTTCCAGCTCTGTCTGGGAATTTCTGGGCCGGAAGCCGGAGGTAAGAAGGTAGCTTCCAAAATAGATGGGTTCAAAGAGATGATAAAAAAGGTCAAGAAAGAGTACCCTGCTGCTTCAGTATTTGCCACAACCTTAAGGCAGGTTGTAAGTGCCAATAGCCACCTGTGGGGTGCAATAATGGCAGAAGGAGGAAGCTGGCATGTCATCGAGCCCCGGCAAATAGATGTGCTCGACCGCATAGGCGGAGGGGACGGCTTTGTGGGAGGAATGCTCTACGGGATACTAAAAGGATGGGAGCCCGAAAAATGGGCACAGTTCGGCTGGGCCAATGGAGCTTTTACGGCAACCCTTCTTACCGATTATTCCAATCCTGCGGATGAGGAACAGATCTGGAGTGTGTGGGAAGGCAATGCCAGGGTTAAGAGGTAAGAAGAATATCAAATATAATATATAAAGGCAAAATAGGGAAAATAATGAAAAAATTTATGGATAAAGACTTTCTTTTACAGGGCAAAACTGCCCAAAAGCTTTATCACGGATATGCAAAAGATCTTCCCATTATCGATTACCACTGCCATATTAGCCCTGAAGATATAGCCAGGGACAGGGTATTTGATAATATAACCAGGATATGGCTTGAAGGTGATCACTATAAATGGCGTGCAATGCGGATTAACGGCATAGATGAAAAATATATAACCGGTGAGGCCGGTGACAGGGAAAAATTCAGTAAATGGTCAGAGACGGTGCCGTACTGTATAGGAAATCCACTTTTTCACTGGACGCACCTGGAACTGAAAAGATATTTTAATATTGACTGCATACTCTCCCAGGATACTGCTGATAGTGTCTGGGAGATAGCAAATGATAAGATAGCCAGAGAAGACTTTAGCACAAAAAACCTTATAAAAAATTCCAATGTCGAAATTATCTGCACTACTGATAACCCAACCGATTCATTGGAATACCACTCCGAAATAAATGCTGATAAGTCATTTGGAGTAAAAGTGATCCCTACCATGAGAAATGATATGTGCATAAATATAGGGAATCCGGCATATGCACAATGGGTAAAAGAGCTTGAAAAAGTATCAGGCACTACCATTACAGATCTCGACAGCCTTAAGGAAGCAATAATCGGAAGGATAGACCATTTTGACAATATAGGCTGCAGGATATCAGACCATGCCCTGGAATCAGTGGATTTTTACAGCGCAGATGAAAAAGATATAAACAGGATATATAAAAAAGTTAGGGAAGGTGGAAGCCCTGACTGCGGGGAAAAAGGCAAGTATATGTCCCATATGATGGTCTTCCTGGGGAGAGAGTATGCTAAAAGAGGCTGGGCAATGCAGCTCCATATAGGAGCTCTCAGGAATAATAATTCCAGGATGGCCGCCTTCCTTGGCCCAGATACCGGCTTCGATTCAATCGGGGATTCTTTATTTGCCTCCGGACTTGCTTCACTTCTTGATGCGCTCGACAGCACTGATGAGCTTCCAAGGACAGTCCTATTCTGCCTTAATCCCAGGGATAATGAAGTGCTGGGGACCCTTATAGGGTGCTTTACACAGAAGGGAATCAAGAGCAAAGTCCAGTTTGGTCCCGGCTGGTGGTTTAATGACCAGAAAGACGGTATGGAGAGGCATATGACAGCCCTTGCCAATCTGTCCCTTTTAAGCAGTTTTATAGGCATGACAACTGACTCCAGGAGCTTTTTATCCTACCCCAGGCATGAATACTTCAGGAGGATATTATGTAATATATTGGGGATCTGGGTTCACAATGGCGAAGTACCTGATGATATGGATATGCTTGGAGAAATGGTCAAAAATATTTGCTATAGTAATGCCAGGGAATTCTTTGATTTATAAGATCTCAGCAATAAGTTGAATTATAATCAAATATTTATTAGATACAAAAGCGATAAATATACATAAAAAGGAGAATATGAACAGCAAAAGGCCTAATATAATCTTGGCAGGATAATCGATAAAGTCGAGGGACTTGGTATAAAAGATGAGACAGTAATCATATATATAAGTGATCATGGATGTCATTTCAAAACAAGGAACAGTGAATATAAAAGATCATGCCATGAAGCTTCTATTAAGATACCGATGGTAATATCAGGGGTAGGATTTACAGGGAATAAAAGAATCAAGGATATTGTAAGCCTTATTGATATACCCCCTACATTATTAAATATTGCGGGCATTGAAATACCACCGCATATGCAGGGAAGAGAGCTGCAGGATATAATCAGCGGAAATTGCCCGGGCTGGCCGGAAGATGCTTTTATGCAGATAAGCGAATCACAAATAGGTCGTGCCATAAGGACTCAAAGGTGGAAATATAGCGTAAAAGCTCCTGATCTTAAGGATTATCAGAATATGGATAATAAGAATTCTCCGATATATATAGAGAATTTCCTGTACGATCTTAAAAATGATCCAAATGAAAGAAATAATCTGGTAGAAGATCCGAAATATTCTGATATCAGGGAAAATTTAAAGAATATTTTACTAAGGCGGATCAAAGAAATAGAAAATCAGGAACCGGATATTAGGGTTCACAATAATAGCTCTAAATAAGATTATATAAATTTCGATATAAATACCGGGACACATACAGATACTGATATATTAAGGATTAAGGTTCCAGGAAAATTTGAAGAAGTTTTCCCGAAGGGATTTAAAAGATATTAGATTGAATTAGTAATGTATTAATAATTTAAAATTGATCAAAAAAGAAAGGAACAGTAATGAACTACCGAAAACTGGGTAAAACAAATTTTAAAATATCGGAAGTATCCCTGGGTACCTGGCAATTAGGAGGAAAATGGGGAAGCCCATTTGATGAAAAAACAGCTGAAGCTACCTTGAATAAGGCAATCGACCTGGGCATTAACTTTTTTGACACCGCGGATGCATACAACAAGGGGAAGAGTGAAATAGCTATTGGAAAGGTCTTAAAGAAGAGAAGCGAAAAAGTATATGTTGCTACTAAGCTGGGAAGATTTCTTAATCCATTTAATGCAGAAGGTTTCAATGAAGACAATATAAGAAGATTTGTAGATGATAGCAGAAAAAGGATGGATGTGGACAAGTTAGACCTGGTTCAGCTCCATAATCCTCCAACAGAAATATACTATGATCCTGAGATATTTGAAATATTGGATAAATTAAAGGATGAGGGAAAGATACTTAACTACGGAGTAAGTGTATTTACTGTAGAAGAAGCATTAAAAGCCATTGAATATCCTGATCTAGCCACTGTTCAGATAATATTTAATATATTCAGGCAGAGACCCAGGGATCTATTCTTTCCCCGGGCTAAAGAAAAAAATATAGGAATAATTATCAGAGGACCTCTTGCCAGTGGATTGCTTACAGGCAAGTTCAATAAAGATTCTACTTTTGATAAGGGGGATCACCGGGCAAAAGTTGCAGGAGGTGACTGGAAGAAATCAAGCGAATCATTTTCAGGAGTGCCGTATGATAAGGGCCTTGAAGCAGTTGAAGAGCTTAAAAGAGTATTTCCTCCTGATGAGCTTCCCAAATATGCATTAAAATGGATACTGATGAATGAAAATGTAAGCTGTGTGATACCTGGGGCCAGCAGGACCGAACAGCTCCTCTCAAACATCAGTGCCTCAGATCTTAAGCCCTTGTCTGAAGTTGTTATGGAAAAAGTAAATAGTATTTATGAAAAATACATAAAAGAATATATACATCAGAGGTGGTAGAAAGATATAGATC
>CAYRTF010000036.1:10706-11917 GCA_964427165.1 uncultured Actinomycetota bacterium
GCTATATCAGGAATAGATCAGGCATTATGGGATATAAAAGGAAAAAGGGCAGGTCTTCCCATATATGAACTGCTGGGAGGAAAATACAGGGACAGGATAATGGTCTATGCCAATGGCTGGTTTACCGGTGCAAAAACTCCCGAGGATTTTGCAAAGAAAGCAAAAGAAGCAGCAAGCTGCGGGTTTAAAGCTTTAAAGTTTGACCCCTTTGGCAAAAGCTATATGGGAATATCCAACAAAGAGCTGATGTATTCTATTGATAAAGTACAGGCAGTAAGAGATGCAATAGGAGAGGATATAGAAATACTGATAGAAGCTCATGGAAGGTTTAATGTACCGGCTGCAATAAAGATAGGTAAAGAACTTGAAAAAATAGACAATATAAAATGGTTTGAAGAGCCCCTGCCGCCTGACAATATAGAGGCATTAAAACGTGTAAAAAAACAAAGCAGGGTACCTATAGCTGTCGGGGAAAGGATGTATAAGCGAAAAGCATTCATCAATTTACTGAGTGCCAATACCGCAGATATAATCCAGCCTGATGTCAGCCACGCAGAAGGCATAAGTGAGCTAAAAAAAATCGGGTCAATAGCTGAGGGGATGTATATTCCATTCAGTCCGCATAATCCTTCAGGGCCGGTAGCATGCGGTGCGACACTTCAGCTTGCAGCGTTCCTGCCTAATTTTAATATATTTGAATTTATGGCTACAGATATTTCATGCAGGGATAAGCTTACTACAGAAGACCTGATACTGGAGGACGGATACCTCGTAATCCCTGACAGGCCGGGACTCGGAATAGAGCTTAAGGAAGAAAATTTATCAAAATATCCTTATGAACCCGTTATGCTAAAGCACTATAAAGGGATGACGCTGTTTTTGCGCGAGCCCAAAGCGCCTCTCGATAATAATCTCTGCTTATCCTCAGGAATATATAATCCTCAGGATTTAGCCAGAAACCCCTGTTGTTAGCGGAGTTTCTGGCTAAATCCTGAGGAGGACTATCATGTATCTATGTTATGATGAAGCAGTTAAGATTGGACTCAACGCATATCGCACGCTTGAATATGCAAACAGCTGCTGCTATGCTTTCAAGCTTGCCTCAAAGGAGTTCAAAAAATATATGGAGGATGCCAATCTCCCATATTCCCCTGGGCTTGCCCAGCGGTGGATCTGTTACCGGGTTGATCCGTGGCAGAAGGAGACCTATT
>CAYRTF010000037.1:0-5310 GCA_964427165.1 uncultured Actinomycetota bacterium
TACCAAAAGTGAGGGCATGCATGGATGCCCTGGACGCAGGTGTGGGAAGAACACATATTCTAAATGGCACAAGGGAGCATTCTGTGCTTGTGGAGATATTTACAGATAAAGGTATTGGAACAATGATAACAACTAAAAAAGTATAAAAGGGAGTATTGGATCATGGTCGAACTTAATAATAGTGCTGTTTTTAGCTGGGGAGGCGAATATTTGATGCCCACGTACAGCAGGCTTCCAGTAGTGTTTTTAAGGGGAAGAATGCAGTATCTGTGGGATGTTGAGAATAATAAATATATTGATTTTATAGCTGGCTACGGGTGTCTTAATGTTGGTCATAGCAATAAATTTATTGTAAAAGCTGTTAAAAAACAGGTTGAAAAACTAATACAGCCATCAAATGTATATTATAATCTGCCCCAGGTGGAACTGGCAGAAAAATTATGTAAAATAACCGGTTTTGGTTCTAAGGTATTTTTTGCAAATAGTGGTTCGGAATCGATAGAAGGTGCCATAAAGCTTGCGAGAAAATACTCAACAGACAGGTACGGTGATAAAAGATATGATGTGATAACTTTTGGACGTTCTTTCCACGGAAGGACAATGGGCGCCCTGTCCGCTACCGCACAACCGAAGAAACAGAGGAAGTTTGAACCGCTCCTAGAAGGTTTTAAATACGCAGAATTTAATAATATTGATTCGGTAATTGAATTGATAGATGAAAACACCTGTGCGGTCATGCTTGAACCTGTACAGGGCGAAGGAGGAGTATACCCGGCAGAAAAAGAATTTATGCAGGATTTAAAAGACATATGCATTAAAAAAAATATACTGCTGATCTTTGATGAAGTACAGACTGGATTTGCCAGAACGGGAAGTATGTTCGCATATCAGAATTATGAAATAGTCCCGGATATATTGGTGGTTGCCAAAAGCCTTGGGGGCGGCATGCCTATAGGTGCAATAATATCGACTGATGCTGTCAGCAAATCTTTTACGCCTGGCGTGCACGGATCTACATTTGGTGGAAATGCAGCGTCCTGTGCAGCAGGGCTTGCAGTTATCGATTATATATTAAATAATGAACTTTCCCGCAGGTCAAAGGAACTTGGAAATTATTTTATTTCCAGATTAGGGAGACTAAAAAAGAAATATTCAGTAATAAGTGATGTAAGGGGAACTGGACTGATGGTGGGTCTGGAATTTTCCGAACCAGTAGCAGCCGGGCTTGTAAGTGAAGCCCTTGAGGACGGTCTGGTTATAAATAAGGTTTCGGACCATACATTGAGATTCTTGCCCCCGCTTATTATAAAAAAGTCCCACCTGGATAGATTATTAAAATGGTTGGACCATAAGATCAAGGATATCTAAGATGAGTAAAAAAAATAAAAAAGACTTCCTTACTCTAAAGGACTATGACTCTAAGACCATCGACTACCTGCTGGATATTGCGGGAGATGTGAAGAGTGATCCCTCAAAATACAGTAAAGTCCTTGAAGGAAAGAATATCGCACTGCTTTTTGACAAGCATTCCACGCGCACAAGACTTTCTTTTGAAGCCGGGATAAGCCAGATGGGTGGTAATGCGATATACCTTGATGCGAAAAATCTGCAATTATCCAGAGGTGAGACCTATGCTGACACCGCAAAAATATTTTCAGGCTATCTTGATGCGGTAGTGATAAGGACATTCAACCATAGTACGGTAGAAATATTCGCTGAAGAAGGCAGTATACCGGTGATAAATGGACTTACTGATGCATATCATCCATGCCAGGTCCTTTCTGATCTATTCACGATCAAGGAAGCCGGGTTATTGTCGCCGGAGCTAAAGATCACTTATGTGGGAGACAGTAACAATGTTGCAAACAGCCTTATGGTGGGCCTGTCAAAACTGGGTATTGGACTAACAGTAAGCAGCCCACCGGAATATGGGCCGGGGCAGACGATAATGAAATATATAGAAAGTATTAATGGTTCAGATGTATCCATAGTCACTGATCCGGTTAAGGCAGTAGAAGATGCAGATATTGTATATACCGATGTCTGGATAAGTATGGGTGATGCTGAAAGTGATAAGAAAATCAAAAAACTATCCAGCTATCAGGTAAGCAGGAAACTGCTGAGCCATGCAGCCGAGGATGCTATTGTAATGCATTGTCTTCCGGCACACAGAGGTGAAGAAATAACAGCTGAAATACTCGGCGGCCCAAACTCCATAGTCTTAAAACAGGCAGAGAACAGATTATATGCACAAAAAGCATTGCTGGCCTATATTTTCAGGAGTATTTTATGAGCAGACGGGAAAGACTTAAAACAATAAAAGAAATAATTAACAGTAAGAAAATATCCTGCCAGGAAGAACTTGTAAAAGAGTTGGAAGACAGGGGTTTTTCAGTTACCCAGTCTACTATTTCCAGGGACCTGAATGAATTAAGATTAACAAAAGTGAGAAATCATAAACAGCAAGAGTACTATTCGCTGGATAGCAGGTTTTATAAGGAAAATATGTTTAATTATGAAAAATTCAGTTCAAAATTCAAGGAAAGCGTCTTATCCGTATCAAAGGCTCAGAACATACTGGTCATAAGGACATATCCGGGAGAAGCACAGGGAACAGCTGCTATCCTGGATGGGATGAACTTCGTAGAGATACTGGGGACAGTAGCCGGGGATGATACTATAATATGTATTGCAGATAATGCGGATAATGCAGAAAAAATGCAGAAATTTATGAAACAATATTGATATGAAAATAATATTATTTTTACCATACAACTGATTGAAAGGAAATTTAAAAGATGACTGATAAAGTAGTTCTGGCTTATTCTGGAGGTCTCGATACTTCTATATCGATAAACTGGATAAAAGAGAATTATAAGATGGATGTAATTGCTGCACTGATCGATTGTGGACAGCCTGATGATCTTGAAGAAGCATATCAGAGGGCTCTTGATACGGGAGCATGTGAGGCAATAATCATAGACGGAAAAGATGATTTTATACAAGATTTTATTTATCCTTCAATTAAGTCAAATATGAAATATGAGAAAACATATCCGCTCGCTACTGCACTTGCAAGACCCCTGATAGTTAAAAAACTGGTCGATGTGGCAAGGTCAAAGAAAGCAAAGGCGGTTGCTCACGGGTGCACCGGAAAGGGTAACGACCAGGTAAGGTTTGATATAGGAATAAGGAGTCTTGCCCCTGAGCTTATGATCATAGCACCGCAAAGAGAATGGAACCTGTCACGCGAGGATGCTATTGAATATGCAGAGAAAAATAATATTAAGATCACTGTTACAAAAAAAAGCCCTTATAGTATTGATGAAAATTTCTGGGGACGAAGCATAGAATGCGGCGTTTTAGAAGATCCATGGAGCGAGCCGCCGGAGGATATTTACAAGTGGACCAGGATAAAGAAAGACTGCAGCGAATCAGGATATGTGGAGATCGACTTTGAAGAAGGAATACCTGTTGCCCTTGATGGAAAAAAGATGGCAGGCCTGGAACTGATAAGCAGGCTGAATAGTGATGCCGGAGCTTATGGGATCGGTAGAATAGATATGGTCGAAAACAGGCTTGTGGGTATTAAATCAAGGGAAATATACGAGTCTCCTGCTGCAGAGGTGCTTATTGAGGCTCACAGGCAGCTTGAAGCTCTCGTGCTGGACAGGGAACTGGTCCATTACAAGTATCTGATAGAGGAAAAAATAGCGGAACTTGTATATTATGGATTATGGTTTACTCCACTAAAAGACAGCTTACTTGCTTTTATTGAAGAAAGCCAGAAATATGTGACAGGGAAAATAAGGATAAGATATGACCATAAAAGTTTTAAGATCATAGGAAGAAAGTCGGATTATTCCCTCTATGATCTAAAACTTGCGACATATGACCGTACAGATCAATTCGATCCAAAACACTCGGAAAGTTTTATAAAATTATTTGGGTATCCTTATGAAATATTGGGAAGAAAAGGAAGAATAAATGAATAAGCTCTGGAAGGGAAGGATTCAGAAAGACACTGATAAGGTAGTGGAAGACTTTACCTATTCTATAGACATAGATAAAAGTCTGTATCTCCACGATCTTACGGGTACCGCGGCCCATGTAATAGGACTAAAAAAGACCGGTATAATAAATGATGCGGAATTAAAAAAAATACTTGTTGGATTGATCGAGATAAAACAAAAAATCGAGGATGGGACCATATCTATTGACCAATATGAAGATATACACAGCCTGGTAGAGAATGAGCTCTACTCTCTCATAGGGGACCCTGCTTTAAAAATACATACTGGAAGAAGCAGGAATGACCAGGTAGTGCTTGATGAAAGGTTGTTTTGTAAAGACATCATAATAAGTCTTGGATCTGGTATTGTGGGTATTCTTGAAAGCATTCTAAAGTTATCAGAGAAAAATACAGGAATAGTATTTCCTGCTTATACGCATCTGCAAAAGGCTCAGCCTGTCTCACTTTCACATTATTTGCTCTCATATTTTGACAAGTTTTCCCGGGACTTCAGTAGGCTGGAACAGGATTTTGAAAATTGTGACTCTATGCCGCTCGGAGCAGCAGCATGTGCCGGCAGCGGCTATAAATTAGATTGCAGGATGATAGCTGATATATTGGGATTTAAAAATCTTGGAACAAATAGCATGGACATAGTCGGCAGCAGGGACTTTATTATCGACATGGTCTATAGCTGCAGCATGATAATGATGCATCTTTCCAGGTTTTCCGAGGACCTGATAGTCTACAATTCTGATGAGTTTTCATATATAGAAATAGAAGAAACCTACTGCACCGGAAGCAGCATAATGCCTCAAAAGAAAAATCCTGATCTTCTTGAGCTGATAAGAGGCAAAAGTTCTCTTGTGATCGGAAATCTTATTCAGATCCTGGTTCTTTTAAAAGGTCTTCCTTCAACTTACAACAGGGATCTACAGGAGGATAAAAAAATACTTTTCAGTGCGGTCGAAGACACTATTGGAAGTGTCAATATTTTTGGCAAGCTGCTTCTAAAAATAAAATTTAATGAATCTATTATAGCTGACAAATTGAAATTAGGATTTCTGGAGGCCACGGATATGGCCGACTACCTTGTAAAGAAAGGAGAGACTTTCAGGAACGCACATCACATAACAGGAAATATTGTAAAATACTGTATTGAGGGTGGCAAGACAATACCAGATCTTTCAATTGCCAGGCTGAAGAAATTTTCCGGTCTTTTTGGGGATGACATCTTTGAAAAGATAGGAATGAAAGCTTGTCTCAATGCAAAAGATGTAAATTGTGGTACTTCCGCC
>CAYRTF010000037.1:5320-11772 GCA_964427165.1 uncultured Actinomycetota bacterium
TTCCGCCAGTAAAGTCTCAGAAAAGACAGGTCTTGCAAAATCCAGGATCAAGGAACTTAAAGTCTTGCTTGAAGGTCTAAGGGTAAGGACTGTCAATCTTGATTCAGTCACAGGTTCAGTTGCTTATAAAAAAACTTAAGGATAATTAAATAATATACAAGTATTTTTAAAACTATTTTGACCCCATTATAAATATATAGATTAAGGAATATAAGTGAAATGGCAGGATGTATTTAATACAGGTATAAGGCTTGGCCGGGAATGTGATATAAGAAACTATACCGGTTCCGGAAAGTATGGTGGAGACTATAGCGATTGCACCATTATTAATGGTGATCCCGGGCTGGAGATAAAGAAGGTCTATACGGCTATTGATATAGAGGTAAGCGAGCTCCTTCTTGTCAGGCGATTAAATGACAAAGGTGCGGGGATCGATGGGGTAATATCGCATCATCCAATGGGTTCAGGCGCATATAAACTGGCAGGTGTTATAGATATACAGAAGTATAATTGGGAAAGATATGGGATCAATCAAAAGATCATAGATGGGATAATAGAGAGGATGGTAGAGGAGGAAAATATTGATCGCAGGTCCCAGAATTTTCTTGCGGTTGAAAGCGCCTCAAGATTACTTGAAATACCGGTTATGTGTATTCATACAGCTATAGATAATATTGTACAAGACTATTTTGAAAAAATCTTTAATAAAAATCTTTTTAGCACCTTAGGAGATGCTTTTAGGAAAATAGAGTCAATACCCGAATGTATTAAGGCCTCAGGCAATGGGGACGGACCCTTTATTTTAAAAAATACAAATATTAATGATCCCCTGGGAAAAATAATGGTTGATATGACAGGAGGAGTGGATCCGGATTCAGATATATTCAAAAGCTTAAAAAAAGCCGGGGTAAATACTCTTATCTCAATGCACTACAGCCTTGATAATATTAAAGCTATAAAGAAAAATAAACTGAATGCTATTATTTGCGGGCATATGGCCTGTGATTCGATCGGATTGAATGCTTATAGTGACATATTGGAACAAGGCGGTGTTGAAGTAGTAGCAGGTTCTGGGTTTTACAGGCATAGAAGAACTTCTGCTTAATGTCTGTAATGAATGATGATCTAATACGGCTGAGCCACCTGCACTGCTGCAGGACCGGTAAGAAAAAATCAATATCTTTGCATGGAAATGTCATCAAATATTAAAAAAATAGAATTAGCGGCACCGGCTGGAGGATGGGAGCAGTTTATTGCTGCGCTTAATTCAGGAGCTGATTCTATATATCTGGGTTACAGACAGTTTGGCGCCAGAGCATATGCAGATAATTTTAATTTTAAACAGTTGATAAAAGCTGCTGCTGTTGCGCATAAAAGAAGCGTAAAGATATATCTCACACTGAACACTATATTAAAAGACGATGAAATTCCCGGAATGCTGTATTTTCTCAATAAATACCTGTCGGTTTGCAGGGACGGAATAATAATACAGGATTTTGGGCTATATAAAGTAATTTCAGATCTTTACCGGGGAATAGTTCCGGTACATGCAAGCACCCAGATGAATATACATAATCATAGATCTTTGAGCCTATTAAAAGAACTGGGGTTTAAACGGGTTGTCCTGGCGAGGGAGATGACTCTTGATGAGATCAGGGGAGTCAGGGAAAACATTGATATAGATCTTGAAGTTTTTGGGCACGGGTCACAATGTTACAGCTATTCCGGGAATTGTTATTTCAGCTCTTTTGTAGGCGGACGGAGCGGCAATAGGGGAAGATGCACGCAACCATGCAGGATGAAATTCATGCTGCTATCTAAAGAGGGTGATAGTTTTAACTGCCTTAATGACTCACCTTCATATCTGTTAAGTAAAAACGATCTATGCACATTAAATATACTGCCTGAAATAATACGCTCCGGAGTAACGGCCCTAAAAATAGAAGGAAGGATGAAGTCACCGGAATATGTAGCTATAGTTATAAAGATCTACAGAAAATATATAGATCAATACTATAATGATCCAAAAAATTACTGTGTAAGAGAAGATGATATGTATAAACTGACTCAGATCTTCTCAAGAAAACTCAGTGGCGGTTACTATAATGAATGTTTCCCCCGGGATATGATCACTGCTGCAAAATCAGGAAGCATAGGAAATCTTATGGGTAGGATCTTTAAAATAGTATACCGGGATAAGAAAAAAAATAAAAAAAGATATAGTGAAGTAGATTCAATTCAAATAAAGAGCAAATGGCCCATAAGAAGAGGGGACATACTGGAAGTATGGACAAAAAAAGGAAATTTAAAAATAGATATTGATGCTATAGATCTTATGAAAAAAGACGGGGACAGGTACCACTACAGTATAAATACTCCGGGAGGAAAAGACTTTTCCTTAAAAGACAGGGTATTTAAAGCTTTTGACAGCAAGCTTGATGAAGAGGCGAAAACAACTTTTAGAAGTGCTAAAACCTATACGGAAGACCTAAAAGCCGATATACCGGATAATCAGGATAATGTTTTTAAAAGTGAGAAAATAGAAGACTATCTTGAAGAATATTTTAAGGCCGACATCAGTCCGTATCTTAAAATAGAGAATGCAGGCAAACCCGGTAAACATACCGCCGGAGAAATTTCGATCACTGTAAATATATATGGCTATGATCAACTGATAAAGATCCTTAATGCAGGATCGTTTAATATTGTTTGTTGTTATCCTGGAGTGATATTTGATGGCGGGAGCATTAAAGATTTATCCGCCATTAGATCATACAAACGGGAAACAGGCAATAATATTATAATTGAAACTCCACATATAATATATGATAGGGAATTCGATGATATTTTAGAAGGGATTAAAAAACTTCTTAAAAATGATCTGAGGTCTTTCAGGGTATTAAATAGTGGTATCCTTGAAATATTCAGAGACCTCGACTTCGATGGGAAAACATCAAAAATTTTCCTTGGCAGCAGTTTTAATACTTCCAATATACTTGCAGTGGAATTCTTTAGAAGTCTTATGGATAATAAAAAAATAGATTTTTCTGGCCTGGAGTTTTCTCCGGAACTAAACACTTCTGAAATAGAGAGGATCATAAAGAGTTTCCATAACTTGCATAAAGATCAGAAAAGTTTTCTCTTTTCAATATTTGGCCATGGCTATTTTGAAGTGATGACCGCAAGATACGATATTTCGAATTATCATAAGAAGCTTGGAAAGGCTGGCATCAATGCCTGCATTGAAGATAGAAAAGGATATAGATTTCTTATGGATTCCGGTTATTCCTCAAATACCATAATATATAATTCAAAAAGGATCTGTATGATCTTTGATCTGGACAAGATAGCATATTCAGGGATAAGCAATATTATAATTGACGGGAAATTCACAGAAACGGATGAATTATTAAAAATAGCTGATTCTTATCACAAAGCGGTATCCATCCTTTTTAAAAAAGGAAAAGGGGAATACAGGGAATATGTAAGCCAACTGAAAAATATAAGATCATTTAAAGACTATTCAAGGGGCCATCTGTTCAGGGGAGTGGATTGACCCGGGACAGAGCCATGCAACTCTGCCAGACCGGTTTTTGATTTCACTCACCATTATTTTCTTCCTCCGGAGATGCTTCCTCTACTTCTATAGAGACGATGGAGCCATAATCAAGATATGATCCGCTTTCCGGGTCCTGACCTATGACCGGACCTGATGAATCCGGACCAGGAACTATCTGTACAATAAAACCAATATCTTCAAGAATAGTGACCGCTTCTCCAGAATCAAGCCCTATAACATCCGGCACCAGGATACCTTCGCTTACTTTTATTATTACTTCAGCTGCTTTATTATATACTATTCCGCTTTCAGGAATCTGCAAAAATACGGTGCCTATGATTTCTTCGCTCTCTTCGTATATGACACTTACTTGTTCAAAACCAGAGTCGGCAAGCATTTCCAGGGCTTCATCCTCAGGGTAACCCATAATATCCGGAATAACACTTTCAGGGTTTTTGCCCTTACTGATATAGACAGTTACAATGGTTGATCTAGTCACTTCAGAATCTGCAAGAGGTATTTGCTTAAATATCCGGTCAGCAGGTTGGATATCACTAAATTCATATACGACCTCACCTATTTCCAGACCCCTGTTTTCAAGAGTTGCTTCGGCGCTTATAAGCTTCATACCGGTAAGATCAGGCATATCGAAAGTTCTTTCTCCCTTGCTGACATAAAGAATAATACTTAGTTTTTCTCCACTCAAGGATTCAAGTATGGACCCGGCAGGAGGACTTTGATCGAATACTACCCCATGATTATATATATCATTGAATTCATCGACTTCAGTGACCTCGGTAAACAATTCATCAAATATTTGCCGGGCTTCATCAATGTTTGCACCAATGACATCTGGCACTTCTACTTTATTATGGATATCACAAATATCATCAGGCTCCTTACCCTTTAAATATAGTCTCCATCCCAAAACTTCTTCGGGACACCAAAAAACAGGAAGCAGGTTTGATTCCGTACATACTTCTATATCTACAAGCTCTTCCTCAGGTTTTGCAAAATCATTAATGGGACGGTCCGCCAGCGCAAGAGTCATAAATTCCCTCCATATATCTGCAGGATAGGTGCCTCCCACTACCACCCTGTCATTTATTGGTTCCATCGGTTCGCTGCTTTCAGGATTTCCCATCCATACAACAGTCACAAGTTCAGGAGTATACCCTGCAAACCAGGCGTCCTTATAGCCGCTTGTGGTGCCGGTTTTTCCCGCAGACGGCCTTCCGATATTTGCGCCTCTTCCAGTACCGGAATCTATAACAGACTTTAAGATTCCGGTAATATAATAGGAAACAGATTCTTTAAGGATCCTTTTGTTGCCAAGTTCGATATCCGGATCATATTGATAAAGGATATTTCCCTGCGCATCAGTTATTTTTAGGATAGAGACCGGCTTGTGGTAGACGCCGCCAGAGGCCAGTGTAGAAAAGACCTTGCTTACATCCATAGGAGTAATACCAATTTCAAGGCCCCCAAGCGCTATTGCGGGATTATTTCCAATATCATATATTTCCATTTCGCTACAGAGTGATTCTACATTTTCAGCACCTACCTGCATGATCAACTGTGCGAACACAACATTCACAGAATTAGTAGTAGCATCTGCAATAGACATCTTTTCACCAAATTGCTGATCAGCATAATTGTTTACGATCCAATCAGGGCCCTCTTCCATGTCTATAGTAAGCGGTCCATTTGGATCAAACTCATTGCGGGATGAAATATTTTGCCTGACTGATTCCATCAGAACCAGAGTCTTGAATACAGAACCAGGCTGCCTTTTACCCTGAGTGGCAATATTGAATTTACTCTCCTTGTAATCTTTGCCACCGATCAGGGCGTATATATATCCATTGGATGGATCGGCACAAATAAGTGAATATGACGGGGCTATTTTTTCAGGGAAGACTGCAGTGACCGCTTCCTGTGCTTTATTTTGAAGGTCAAGATCAAGGGTGGTATATATCCTTAATCCTCCCTTAAAGACATCATAGTCATTAAATTTTTGTTCATATAGCTGCTGCTTAACAAAATCAATAAAATAAGGTGCTATCTTGTTTGATGACTGTCCGGAAATCATATTATTTCCCGATCCATTTGTTTCTATCGGTTCCGCAAGGGCCCCCAGGTATTCTTTTGAATCTATAAAACCCTGTTCATACATCTGGGTAATAACATGATCCCTCCTATATTTGGCGCTTTCAATATTATTAAAAGGCGAATATATTTCTGGAGCCTGTACCATACCTGCAAGCATGGCAGCCTCAGCTATACTTAGATCCGAAGCATTTTTTCCCAGATAGATCTCTGAAGCTTTTTCTATTCCATAGGTTCCGGTCCCAAAATATATTGTATTGAGATACATCTCAATGATCTTGTCCTTTGTATAGTTTCTTTCAAGTTGTATCGCTATAAGGGCTTCGTTTATTTTTCTTCTCCATGTTTTTTCCGGGGAAAAATAGATATTTTTTACAACCTGCTGTGTTATGGTGCTGGCACCCTCTGCAAGTTCGCCAGCCCTTATATCAGCAATGGCAGCCCCGATTATCCTGACATAGTCTACACCCTGGTGTTCATAGAAACGTTTATCCTCAATAGCTATAATAGCATGCTTAATATTCTCAGACATTGCACTAAATGGTATTATCTCCCTATTCTCTTCAGCGTGGAATTCAGTTATGAGTTTTCCATCAAGGTCATATACCTTTGATGTCTGTGCTATTTGTGAAGGCGTAAGTTCTTCAAGTGTGGGAAGGGAATTCATGTATGCGAAAGCTACTGCCAGACCCGCACCTATGATCACAATCACAGTTATAGAAATAAATACTAAAAAACTTTTAAGACATCCCCCCGGGCCTTTTTTATAGACGGTCATATAAAC
>CAYRTF010000038.1:0-7038 GCA_964427165.1 uncultured Actinomycetota bacterium
GATCTGCAAAGCCAGTGTTTATGCGGGTTTGCATGAAACTCGCCAGAAGAATGGGCTATGATAAAGCCAGCATTAACAGGATCGTGGATAAGTGCCAGATAGCAAAAGGTAGTTTTTACCAATATTTTGAGAATAAAAAAGATCTATTCCTGCATCTTATAGCAAGAGTTAATGAAAAAAAGTTAGAATTTTCTTCCCCTGTTTTTAAAAAATCACAAGAGTATGATTTTTTTACACTTATCAGGGAATTGTTTATATCCGGACTTAAATTCGCAGCAAATAATCCCGAGATAACTCTTATGGGAAATTGGTTGTTCAAAAGCAAGGGTCATCCACTGTATAACGAAGTTATGGGCATAGGATTGCAAAATGCCCAGGATGTATATACCGGTCTTTTAAAACTTGCTATATCAAAGAATGAGATCAGGGATGATATTGATCTGGATTTTGTGAGCTATATCATATCCTCTATGAATGTAAGTGTGATAGAATACTACTTCCAGGAAGTAAAAGGAGGAGAGCCCGATATACGGAAATTTGATGGAGGTATAATTGAAACGGTCGATCTATTGCTGGATTTTATAAAAAATGGTATTGGGAAGTCAGAAAAGGGAGGCAAGGATAATGATTAAGGTGGAAGGGCTGTATCATTCTTATTCAAAAGATGATAATTTTGCAGTCAAAGATGTAAATTTTGAGGTAGCCAATGGTGAGATCTTTGGATTTCTCGGACCATCAGGTGCTGGTAAATCGACGACACAGGGTATTTTGGTAGGTCTTTTACAGCTTCAGAAAGGTAATGTATCTGTTGCGGGCTATGATATAAAAAATATCTCACGAAAAATGTTCAATAAAATAGGCATGTCATTCGAGCAGTCTAATGTTTATAGCAAAATGACAGCAAAAGAAAACCTGAGCTTCTACAGCAGGTTATTTGATGTAGAAACACGTGATCCTTTAGAATTAATCGATCTTGTGGGCCTGAAAGGCAAGGAAAACATAAAAACAGAAGAATTTTCAAAGGGTATGAAACACCGGTTAACATTTGCCAGGTCCATGATCAATAATCCCAGCATGTGGTTCCTTGATGAGCCTACTACGGGACTTGATCCTGCCATAGCGGCTGACATAAAAGACATAATAAAGGAGCGGAACAATAAAGGCGTGACTGTATTTTTGACAACCCACAATATGTATATAGCTGATGAATTATGCGACCGTGTGGCGTTTATTGTAGACGGTGAGATAAAACTTATAGATTCGCCAAAAAATTTAAAGCTTCAATACGGAGAAAAGCTGGTCGAGGTGGAGTATGCTCAAAATGGTGATGTAAAAAAGGAATGTTTTTCAACGATAATACAGAAGGATAAAGATACTTTAAGTAAAATCATAGATGATAAAGAGATCCTGACCATGCATACAAAGGAGGCAACGCTGGAGGAGATCTTTATAAAAGTCACCGGAAGGGGGCTTATCTGATATGAAACTGCTAAGCAGTATTAAGAAGGAACTTATTCTTGCTTCCAGGGGTTTTTACTTCTATGTAGAATTGCTCTTTGCACTGGTGATCATGGCAGTCCTATTATTTGCCATTCCGCAAAATTTTAGCCATATTACGACGGAATATCTTTATTTTAACCTGCCGCAACAGGGAAAAGAGATATTTATAAATAATATATTAGAGGATGATCCCGATGCGAAATCTGAAATGGCCGAGATAGAAGCTGGCGGTAAAACATTTGATGCAGAGCTTATTGTAACCGATGAGAGCAAGATCTATATTGTGGACAGCGAAGAAACTGTCCGTATACTTGCAGATTCAGAAAAAAATTTAGGTGCAGTTATCGAGTTAAACGAAAATAACCAGCTGTACTATAAATATTATTTACAGGGATATGAGTCGACCCGTTTTAAAAACCTGATATCCATACTATTCAATGAAAGTACGGAGGTTCTGGAAGACCGCATCAATAACCAGGAAGTCCGTCCGCTATCTACAGCTTATGAGCCTCTTACCGATAGGGAAAATACTATTCCGCCATTGATCGCATTTAGCGGCGGCCTTATGGGGATGTTTATCATGGCATCTTATATATTCCTGGATAAAAAGGAAGGTGTCATAGAAGCTTATGCAGTAACCCCATCCTCTGTCTGGAAATATTTGATGAGTAAGATCTTTGTGATACTGTTGACATCTGCTGTTTCGGGTCTGGTCATAATCATGCCTGTTATGGGACTCAGGATAAACTATGGCCTGCTGCTGATGCTGCTGCTCGCAACCGGATTTTTTGCATCCACGCTGGGTCTTTTGATCGCAAGCTTTTATGATAATATAATGAAGGCTTTTGGTGTCATATATTTGTTGTTTTTCATACTGATGGTTCCCTGTATAGCGTATTTTATACCTGGCTGGGATCCTGTTTGGGTAAAAATAATACCCACATATCCGATGCTTCAGGGTTTTAAAGAGATCATTTTGTCAAACGGCGATATTGTATATCCGCTGATTGCAAGTACCGGATTCTTAGCAGCAGGAATAGTGCTGTTTTTTATTACAAATATCAGGTTCAAGAAAACGCTTAGCGTTTAAAGGGGATTATGATGTTAAAAAGAATATGGATTATCTTTACCAGAGATCTAAAAGTAAATACACGGGAATTTATGGCAATATACATGATGATCATCCCCCTGCTGCTGGCAGTTGGTATTAATTTTCTATCACCTGGTGTTAATGATACAAGTGTTAATCTGGCTTTGATAAAAAATGAAAATCCCGGGCAGGCTGCTTACTTTGATGATTTTGCCCATGTTGAACTGTTTAGTGACGAACAAAGAGTTGAAGATAGGGTCAGTAGAAGGGACGATGTGATCGGGGTGCTGCCTGAGAATAATGGATACTATATTATGACACAGGGAAATGAGCCTGGGTCAGTTATAGAATATGCCAAATTGCTGAATGTACTGTATGAATCAGATGTACGGCTGGAAGATGCCCGCTCGGAAATAATTGAATTTGGCAGAACGGTACCGCCGCTAAAGAAGATGCTGGTGAACATGTTGCTGCTTCTGATATCAATGCTGGCAGGCATGCTTATAGCTATGAATATAGTCGAAGAGAAGATAGACAATACTGTAAGTGCGATAAATGTAACGCCCATTTCCCGCCGCGCATTTATACTGGGCAAGAGCCTCACGGGAATGTTTGTCGCGCTTTTTTCATCTATTGCGGTTCTGCTGATCACAGGTTTTTATACTGTCAATCTGGGCCAGGCGGCTCTGGTCGTGTTCTCATCGACAATATTGAGTCTGCTGATAGGGTTCATTCAGGGGTTAAACAGCGATGATGTCATGGAAGCGGCAGGCAGTGTTAAGCTTATGTTTTTACCGATGGCCGGATCCATTGCAGGGTATGAGTTTGTTACAGGAAACTGGAGGATATTTTTCTACTGGTCACCATTTTACTGGGCGTATAGTGCAAATGACATGATATTGTCAAAAAGCGGCTCATGGCCGGAGTTGATACTTTATATCGGTATCATACTGGCTATATGCGGAGCAGTATATGCCCTGCTGGCACCCAGGATAGTAAAGGGACTTCAACATTAGTTTTAAGTATATGCAAGCGTATGAAAATAAGGGAAGGAGGCTGGTGTAGATGGGTTATGTAATTGGCGGGATAGCATGCATGCTATATGCTATATCCGTATATTATGTCGCAATCAAAAGACCGCCTGCAATGATCAGGTTGATAAAGAAGAAGCTTAATAAGAATATGAGCGATGATGCTGCGGTAATAGTATCTTATGTCTTTGCAAGCATTGCGCTTGCAGGAGGAATTGTTTTATTTGTTCTTGCGGCTGTTAAATAAGAATAATTGAACAGTAATAGATGTTTTTATAATGCCCGGGAGCCTGTCTGAGAACCGGGTACAGGCAGGCTCCCGGGCATTATTTTCCAGAGTGACCTTTCCAGGTGCTGCTCCCTGTTCTCCAAAAATATTGACACCTGTTGCTTAGTAGGTTACATTATGGAAAATGATAATACTATACTGTTGGCCACAGTGATTACCGCTTCTTCTTTAAGTCCTGAAGCAATGTCTTTCCGATAAAAACAAATATTGAAGAAGATGGGAAATACAAAAAAGTTGGATGATATGAAAAAGAAAACATTGTTAAAGGATGATATCTCCAGTTTGAGCGACCGTTATTCACGGCAGGTCCTTTTTGGCCCTATCGGGACAGGCGGACAGGAAATGCTGACAAAGAGCAAGATAGCCATCATTGGATGCGGTGGCCTCGGATCAGTTCTTTCAAACAATATGGCAAGAGCCGGAGCCGGCTACCTGCGGATAATCGATAAAGACAGGCTGGAGCTTAGCAACCTGCAGAGGCAGCTTCTTTTTGACGAAATAGATGTAAAGAAAAAAACACCAAAGGTAGAAGCTGCAAGGAATAAACTCATAAGGATAAACTCGGATATTCAAATAGAAGCTATTTTTGATAAGGCCAGTGAAAATAATATCAGTGACCTGATAGATGGTTTTGACCTGGTACTGGATGGGACAGATAACTTCAAAACAAGACTGGTAATAAACAGGGCATGCGTGGACAAGGCGGTCCCTTTTATATATGGAGCCGTGGCGGCCAGCTTCGGAATGATATATAATGTGGTCCCGGACAGCGGTGTCTGCCTGAGGTGTCTTTTCAGGGAAGAGCCAGGTGGCGAAGGTGCCCTTAATTGCAATACAGTAGGTATTATCAATACAGCAGCTAATATTGTTGCATCGATCCAGTCTACAGAGGCGCTAAAGATGCTTACCGGTAATAAGGATGCAATGATAAAAGGTCTTATAAATATTGATATATGGGACCTATCAGTGGATATCATAGAAATTAGAAAAGATAGCGGGTATGCTTGTCCGGTCTGTGGTGGTAAAAATGTATGATCTCCAGCCGGTACTGTCCATAAAAAAACTGATCAATGAGAAGGTATCCATCAAGTCTGTTACGGTGATCTTTATATTCCTGCTGGCGATAGCATCCCAATCAATGGCCGGATGTACCGTCATAGATACTGCGGGGGAATATCTTTATGGAAAGTTTTCAAGCGAGAAAGAAATGGATAGGGCCGTAGAGGTGGCGGAGGTATTTTTTGACCTTCTTATGGAAGAGGACTACAGCCGGGCCTATGAATATATCAGCAGTTCTGACAGGGACCGCGGCAGCGAACAGGACTTTGTAGATGAATTTAAAAATATTACGAAAATAATAGGAGCGGATATAAACTGGATTGAGATAAAGGGAAATACAGCACTTTTGGGAGTCGACTTGCTGGACAGCTATGATGGAGAAGAAAAGATGTATAAGGATATTGAGCTGTCCCTTATAAAAGAAGAGGACGGAAACTGGAAAGTCGCATTTTGGGAATAGGAAAGACCATAAAGATACAAAAGATCAAGGCATCGGGTACAAGGGAAGAAAAGCAGGATATTATACCCGGGGAACTGCTGTTGAATATTTTTATAAACGGCAAAAGATCATCAATACTCAGCTGCTCACCTTCAGGGATAATAGAGCTTGTTACCGGATATATTATTTCCAATGGATATGCAGATGATTATGGTGATATAGAACTTGCCAGTCTGTGCCGGGACGAAGATGACGCAGGTCAGGAGGCCGGTGATAAAGGGCCCGGTTTTCACAATATAATGTCTGCAAAGGTCCGGATAACAGGGTATAACGGACCAGACCCCCCGGGAGGACTGGTACCATATCTGTCAGCCGGTTGCGGCAATCTAAATCCTGCGGCCATGGGGGGAGTGTTTAAGAAAAACATAGATCTAGAAAAAAGCAAAGAAGATATAGCTGTTGATTACAGGGTGATACTTGAGCTTGGGAAAAAGTTAATAGGGGAACAAAAATACAAAAAAGAATTCGGCGGTCTTCATTCTGCGGCACTTTTTGATACTGGAGGACAGATGATCTCACTAATGGAAGACCTGGGACGGCATAATTGCATAGATAAGATTTTTGGACATATGCTGATAAATAGTATTGCTCCAAAAGATAAAATGATCTTTACTTCCGGAAGAGCATCCCTGGATCTTGTATTAAAGGCATTACAGATGTCTGTTCCAATAATAGTGACTAATTCTTCGGTTACATACAATGCTGCAGAAATTGCACAGAAAGCCGGGCTTACCCTTATTGGCTATGCCCGGGGAAAAAGGTTTAATATATATAGTTGTCCTGAAAGGATAATTAAAGCAGGCTAGAAAGGCTCGATTTTGAAAGTACTATTTTTAGGAGATATCATAGGCAAACCCGGGAGGAATGCCCTGACAAGAAATCTTGACTCCCTTATCCGCGAAAATGAAGCAGATATGGTCATCGCAAATGGGGAAAATGCTGCGGGGGGAATAGGAATTTCTCCAGAAGTATGCAGCAGCCTTCTTAAAATGGGTATTGATATAGTCACATCAGGAAATCATATATTTAAGAAAAAAGAGATAATCGATTATCTTGGCCTCGAATCACGGCTGCTAAAACCTGCAAATTATCCGCCCGGTACACCTGGTAAGGGATATTATATTTATGAGATCGAAAAGCTTGGCGGTTTAAAAGTAGCCGTCATAAATATATGCGGAAGGGTATTTGTTGATTATCTTGATTGTCCTTTCAGGACAATTGAGAAAATAATAGAATATGTAAAAGAAGAGACCCCGGTTATCATAGTGGATATACATGCAGAAGTCACGTCCGAGAAAGTGGCAATGGGCTGGTTTCTTGATGGACAGGTAAGTGCGGTAATAGGCACCCATACCCATGTCCAGACTGCAGATGAGAGAGTATTGCCGGGAGGGACGGCATATATAACAGATGCAGGGATGGTAGGTCCCAGAAATTCAGTTATAGGAGTAAAAAAGGAAAATATTATAAAGAGATTCTTAACCCAGATGCCGCAACAGTTCACAGTGTCAAAAGAAGATGTGTGGATAAATGGCGTAGCACTCGATATAGATGAGAAAACCGGTAAGGC